>JAGOIO010000098.1 GCA_017995595.1 bacterium
CTGACAACTGCTCCACTGTATAAATCCTCTAAATAATTTATTTTGCTATTTCCATGCCGGAAGCGTTACAAAACTTAAAACATATATATTTCAATTAATCTTTTATTTGAAAAACGCATTTTGTACAATTTGCTTTCGGGTGCAACATTAAATTATCTTCTAAATCGTACATTTTCGCAATTCTTGTAACAAGCGGAGAACCGCATTTTGGACATTTTAAATTTTCTTCTCCATTCAAAATCCTTTGCTTGAGGTCATCAACGACAGAATCCTCAACAAAATGACAATCGAAAACTTTTTCAAGAGCTTTTATCTCTTTTGGCGAGCATTTCAAACCTTTTGCCAAATTTTGTCTTATTGTAACGGGTAAAAATAATTCTTCACCTGCTTCAATTTTTTCAAGCATATCTTGGTCAACATGGCATTTTTGAGATAACCCGCCTGTTGTAAGCCCGAGTTTTTCTCGTTTTTGTTGAACAAATTGTGCTAAAGTTTTATTTTCCATAAAAAAATTATACTATAAAAATGAGACCACTACATTTTTTAAAACCGAAGATTTTTATATACAAAAAGAGGATTAATAATTAAATTATCAATCCTCTTTCAAACTAAATGTATTTATGGCTTACGCTCTTAGTAAAGCTTTTGCCAATTTTTCTTCTAATTGACCGTTTAAAGTCTTGTTTAGCTTTCTTAATTTTGTTGCAATAAGTTCCAATTTATCTGTCCAAACGAAATTATCTTTTACGTATTTTTCACCTTTTGAAAAGTCTTTTGACATTTGAACCGAAATAATTTCTTCCAGCATTTTCTTTGAAGCAGGGATAAATTTGTCATAATTTATATGAATAATACCTGCCTTATCAACGTCAACCGCACCTTCATTAATCAAATGATTCATTTGCATAACTGTTCTTACTCGGTGAGCTTGAGTTAATTTTGGTTTTGCTTTCAAGAAATTATCAGCAACAAAGGTTGTAATAATTTGTTTCTTTTGTTTTGCAGTGTACATACCAAGTTCTTCAAGCTTATCAAGCATTGACAAACTTGTCATATCTGCTTTATTTTCTTCAATAATACTTCTATATTTACCAAGAGCCTCTGTACCTTCAGATGGTCCAAGAGAGTGTGCATTTTCGTGTCCTATTGTAAACCAGTGGTCAGCTTCATTTTCATAATACTTATGTAAATCTTTATCCAAAATTGCATCAAGTGTCTTTTGAAGCTTTTTATGGTCAGAAATTGCTCTGATTTGTCTATGATAAACATTTCTTCTTCCGCCACCTATTGAGAAAGACAATTTATCATCGTTTGGCAAGTTTTCTGCAAGAGTTACACCTGCTCTATAAGCTCCGACATCACCTTTTAGTGCAACTATATCTACATCTACCATTGTTTGTTTTGATTCAGCTTTTGCATCTGCTGAAATATTTTGTTTATATTTATCTGAAAATGGCATTTCTTTTGCCAATGCAGGTAAATATTTTTTAATTTGTAAAAGTCTTTCTGTTCCTTCTTTATTGATTATACCGACTCTCATTCCAAGCATGTCTTTTGGAACTGCTGAAATTTTTGCATCACTTAGCATTTTTGCTAATTCTTTGTCTTCTACAACTGTTCCTGTAATTTCGTCGGTATAATTTTCTCTTGTTATTGAAAATTCTAATGGTGTATCTTGTAATGTTGCCCATTTTTTATCTGCATAAGCATCTGCCATTGGACTATTTTCTTTTAATGCTTTTGATTGTAGCATCAAGTATTCATTAAAATCCTTATTTGTTGAAGTCTTTGCAGCTTTTTCTAACTCGTTTGCCGCTGCGGTAAATTCTTTTTTATAAGCTTGAGTATAATCTACAGCTTTTAGTTCTTTGCCATCTCTTTCAACAACTGAACGTTGATTTAAAATAGCTTTTACTTCGTCTGTTTTGCCTTCTTTCAACATATTTTTCAATATTGAGTGAAATTCTTCTACTTTTAAATCTGCAGGATAAATACCATTTCCAGGTCTTCCTTTACCGCCTTTTAAAAGTGAAAATTTAACTGCATTGTTATCTATTGCATTTATACCCTTTTGTGCTTTAAAAAGCTTCATTGTAAGCTTTGCATCTTCATTTCCTTTTTTTATTTCAGATTTTAAATAATCTCTAAAAGGTATATTTCTTGAATCGTCCATTTTTAAATATGCTTCTTCCAAGATATATGAAGCTTTTACAAGGTGTTTCAAGGCCTCCTTGTCGCCTGTTGCCAAATTTGCATATTCAGGAGCATCTGTAGTCAACATCTTTTTTGTTGCAAGATATGCTTTTCCTGTACGTTTTTTTAACTCTTCTGTACTTAAACCAATTTCCATTTTAGGATTTTCCCCCGTAAAACTAACTCTGCTAACGCATGCCATTGAATTTAATTGATTCATTATCGTATCTTTTTCGCTTGCGTTTCCTGCATATATATTAGCACTATTATTTTGTTTTTGCACACCTTGAGACATATTTACATTTTTTGCATTACTTAACCCTAATCCGTAAACTTTTAACATTATTTCTCCTTTATTACGTCTGTTATTTTTGTTTCTAATTATAACAACAAGTGTTTTAAAAACACTAAAAAATTATTTTGCTATTTTTGTAGTAAAACTTTACAATGCTTTTTAATCTAATGTTTTCAACTCTTCTAATTTTTTTGCAAATCTTTCTAAGAACTCTGTTCTGTATAAATATCCGAGGTGAGAACCGTTACTAAATATAACTGTTTTGTCTCCTGTTGTATCTTTTAACCATTGTAATTGTTCTTTTGTTGCAAACATATCATCAGCGGTGTGGAAAATTATATAATTTTTATTATTTTTCAAAAAATCTTCTATTGCATACAAGCTTGCATCATGTTCCAAGTCATCAACAGATTTATTTTGTGTCGGAAGAAGATATTGCATTGCATAATCGTTATAATTTATATCATCAACTTTTTTATAAATATCATCTTTTGATATATTTTTGCGTTCTATTGCAAAAATTATGTCAGAAAGTTTTTGTCTCAAAGAATAACCTGTTGCAATTTGAGCTTCTCTTTGTGTAAACGGTAATTTTTCATCATTTTCAAACGTTCCGTTCTCAGATTGAGCAACAACATTCAAAACTTTTTGAGTAATAACGGCAACTTCATCTTTTTGATTAACATCTGATTGTTTATTTGCTTCAGCTATTTTATCAATTTGTTGCATTGCGAAAAAGGCATCAATCGGTGGATTTACAGCTATATATTCTGAAATTCCAAGCTTATGATCTTGCTCTTCCAACGCTCCGACAAAAAGTGTTTCTATTCCGCCAAATGATGTTCCTGCAAGTATTTTCTTATTAAATTTATGTCTTTGTTTTTTTTCTAATTTTGTAATTATCTGTGAAGTAACTTCTCTCAAATATTTTGCATCATTCATCGGCAATCCCGGTCTAAAATCTTTTGGCATACTTTCCACAAATTCCCAATTAAAAGCACTGCTTAAAATTACAACAGAATATCCTCTGTCATACATCATTTTGCCTTGCTCAAAACCTTGTGCTGCCCAAATACTTTCTCCAACGGGAGGATAGATTATTGCAAGCGGTGCTTTTTTATTCTTTTGCAATACATATTTAAACTTATATTTTTCCCTATCTTTATACGGTCTTACTGTAGAAATCTTCAACTTCTTTATAAAAGTTTTATTCCAGATTGACAAATCTGACCAAATAGTTTTTTCTGTTTTCTTATTATCAAAAACCAATGTTCTTACAGAATCAGTGTATGCACCTTGAGCATGATAATCGTCTAATGTAACGTCTGGTTTTACTGCTTGAATTGGAGTGTAATTCACATTAATTAAATCTTTTTGTTCTTCAACTTTTTTATTAAATAAAGATTGTCTATCCAAATTTGAAATCTTCAAATACGAATCTAACCCGAAAAGTTGCCTTGAAACCTCGTATGGATCAGCATAAGTATCTGCTAAAACTGTTATTGGTTGAATTATTGTTGATGTGTTCAAGATTGAAACTGCTGTTGATATTAATGAACCCCAACCAAAAAGATATGAAGTTGGTTGCATTGGTTTATTTAAAACATATCCGCCAAATTCTCTCAAATTTTTCCCTTGTGCCAAAAAAGGTAGAACCAAATATGGACCTGAATGAACGTTCCATTTTGCTAAAACTTGTCCCATATCTTCGTCTCGTTTTTCTATATGTTTTTTTGTTGTCGCAACGTCCCAAAGTCCGCCTACACCCATCGTTAAGTTTATAAAAAATCTTTTTGTTTCTATTTTTGCAGATTCTGTATCTTTTTCTAACAAACTACTTATTAATCTACAAGGATAATTTATATTTGTATATGCATTATCTATTCCTGTAATCACTGCCTGTGGCATTACTGATGCCCAAACTACACACATCGGTCTTAGTAAATATCTATTTAATTCAAGATTAAACTTGAACATTTTTCGATTAAAGCCTTCCCACTTATCATAACCTGTTAATAAATCTGCGTAATTTACATATTTCCCGTTATAAACACCTTTTGTAACTTTTTCCTTATGCTTTTTGGCTATTGCACAATTGACGTTCATAAACATCATCATTATTAACAATAGTGTTGATATTATCTTCTTTTTCATCTTTCCAAATACAGTTTGATTTACCAAACAGCCTTTCTAAGTTTCTTGTTTTTAATTTTTTCGTTGAAAAATTTGCACAGTCAAATTAGTTTAGGTTTTTCGTTATGCAGAATTTGTTTAACATTATACTATAAATTTTTTAAATTTAACATTAATTCGTTTTTGTTATAAAATACTCCTATAATTAGGATAATATTGGAGATAAAAATGTTACTAGGTGTAAATATAGACCATATCGCAACTTTAAGGAATGCTCGTGGAGGAAATGAACCTGATGTTATAAAAGGTGCTTTACTTTGTGAAAGTCTCGGAGTTTCAGGAATTACAACACATTTGAGAGAAGACCGCAGACATATTAAAGATGCCGACGTTTTTGCTCTAAAAAAAGTCCTTAAAACCAGATTAAATCTCGAAATGGCTATGACAGAAGAAATTCAAGCAATTGCTCTTGACCTTAAACCATCTGCTTGCTGTATTGTTCCTGAAAAAAGACAAGAAGTTACAACCGAAGGCGGTCTTGATGTTGCAGGACAACTCGACAGAGCTATAAATTTCGTTAAGCCTTTAAATGATGCCGGTATCGTTGTCAGTCTTTTTATTGACCCTGATTTCGCTCAAATTGAAGCTGCTAAAAAAACAAATGCTCCTTTTATTGAACTTCATACCGGAGCTTTTTCCAACGCTTTTGGTACGGAAAAAGAAGAAGAAGAATTTTTAAAACTTAAAAATGCTGCTATTTACGCTCAAAGCCTTGGGTTGAAAGTTAATGCAGGACACGGACTTACTTATGAAAATGTCCACAGAATGCACGAAATTCCTAATCTTATTGAACTTAATATTGGTCATAATATTATCGCAAAAGCTATTTTTACAGGACTTAAATCCGCTGTACTTGAAATGAAAGAACTTATAAAATAAACATTTTATTTAATTATAAAAAAAGCGGACTGAAAAATTTTCAGTCCGCTTTTTTACTTTTATATTTTAATTATTTCTAATTATCACCTACAACTCTTGCAGGGAAGTTATTTCTTTGTAATTCTCCGGCCACGTTATCTGC
>JAGOIO010000099.1 GCA_017995595.1 bacterium
GTATATTTGTTAAACTATCTTCTAATGAAAGGAAGTTCTCTGAAAAATTTTGTTCTTTTGTTGCTTCATTTTTAGGTAAAACATTTTGTTCTGTATCATCACTATCAAAGTCATCAATGGCATCTTCTGTTAATTCTAAATTTTGGAGCATGCTGTTTATATCTTGTTCTTGTTTATTGATAGTCTCTTCTGATGATTCAGATTCAACAGTATTCTCTGAATCTTGTTCCAAATCTTGTTGTTCTTGGTTTGTCTTTTTATTTATTTCAGACATTGTGTCCATGGCATTTGAATAATAGTCAACAACTTCAATATTGTTTATTTCACATGTCATTATTAAGTTATCAATTATTGAATTGAATTTTTGAATAAGCTCTTCAATCTCATTTGATTCTAAATTGGTTTCTGCATGAATAACGGCATCTAGTTTTAAGTTAATGTTGCTAAGCTCTTGTTTAATCTCAAATGAATTTATTTTCTTAAATTCAATATATAAATTTTTTGTTGTAGCATATAACTCTTTTATTAATTTTAAATTGCTTCCAAATTCAAGTTGCATCAGTAAAACTAAACATTTTGAAACAGAAATGTTTATTCCTGCAATATTATCAGATAGCAAGTTGCTATTTACCATTGGTGCTGAGATAGCTACAGTTGTATTATTTTTATAATTATCTATATTCTCTAATATATCAAGTTGTTTAGCGACCTCTTCACTATCAGTTTCTTGTTTGTGTTCTACAGCTTTCTTTATATAGTCATCTAAGAAATCAACAGTTTTGTATAACACCTCTATCATTTGAGGATTTATTCCTGTTTTATCATCTTTTGCAATTCCCAAAATATCCTCAATCTTGTGTGCAATATCTTGGATATTTGTAAAACCTATCATTCGAGCAGCACCCTTTAGGCTGTGTGCATCTCGAAACAAAGACAATATTATCTCTTCATCTTGTTGATTTTTTTCTAAATCTAACAAGTTTGTATTTATTCTGGATATAATTTCTTCTGATTCAGCAAGAAATATATTTAATATTTCGTCAAACTCGTCATCTAAAAAATCCATTTAAAACCCTATCTGTTTGCTATTTCATTTTTTAAAGAAGTTGAAATATCACTAATACTTTTTATATTATTTATGTTTTCATCAACAAGAGCTAAGGTGTTTTGCAAACCTTCTTCAAGCAAAATATATTTTGTATTAAGCTCTTCAGATATAGAAGTTTGTGAATTTGTATCATCAAAAATACTCTTGGCACTTGAATTTATATCAGAAACAAGTTTTATCAATCTGTCAACATCACCAATGATTTTGTTTGCAAATTTTGTGCTTGATTCAAGTTCTTTTGAACCCTCTTCTGTTGCCATTACTGTTGAATTTGTTGCCTGCTGAATATCTTTTATTATTGTGGAAATTTTTGAAGTTGCTTGCTTAGATTTGTCTGCAAGTTTTCTTATTTCTCCTGCAACAACAGAAAATCCTTTGCCGTGTTCTCCTGCTCTTGCCGCTTCAACTGCTGCATTAAGTGCAAGCATATTAGTTTGTTCTGCTATATCTTCTACTATTCCTATTGTGCTTCCTATTTGTTGCGTATGCTCTGATAGTTCTAATATAAGCTCTGCGATAACTTGTATCTTTTGCTTCATATTAAACATTTTTTCCATATTATCTTTGACTGCAACTTGCTCTTCTTTTGTAAAATCTAGAGCTTGTTCAATGTTTGTTATTACGACTTTTGAATTATCTCTGTTTCTTACAAGATATTCTTTCATATTTTCCATCGTACTTGAAGATTCTTTTATAATATTTAAGTTCTTCTCAATATTTTCTTTTTGTTTTTGTTCTTGAGTCGTTATGTAATAAGTTTTTTGCTCTGCACTGTCTGAGGTTGTGTCAACAGTTCTTTTTATTGATGAATCTATCCATTTCTTTGTAAATTCATACTGGATAACGTAAATTACTAAAACAAATGTAAGTATTAGTGCAAAATTTCTATCTGCCTTAAAAATTGCACTTGCAAATAGCGTTATTGCCATTATTGCAAATAAAAACATTACATCAACTGTATATTTTATTCCTATTTTATGCTTCAAACTTGTACTTGTTTCCTTAGGCATAATATTCTCCTATTGTTCACTAACCTGTTTATTATAATTGTAAAGATTGTATAAATAATCATTAATTTGTAGTATTATTATTTTAATACATGATTGTATAATTATTTTACTACAAAACTAAAGCGTGGGTAAAAATAAATTATGTCTCATAAAATTTTATTAATAGATGACAGTGTAACTCAGTTGGAATCTTTCAGAATTAAGTTTGAACGCCTTGGATATGACGTTGTTACTGCAACTGACGGTGCTTTAGGATATCAAAAAGTTTTTCAGGAAGCTCCTGATGTGATTCTTTGCGATATAATTATGCCTGCATTAACAGGTTATCAGCTTTGCAGGTTATTAAAAAATAATAAATTAACAAAAGATATTCCTGTTATGTTGCTTACGGTTTTGGATAAAAAAATTGATAAATTTTGGGCGAATAAATCAGGTGCTGACAAGTTCCTTCTGAAAAATATAAATTTTAGTGAAATAGAGCAGGCAACAAAGGATTTAATAGAAATATATCCTGTTTATGAATCATACAAGGAATCTTTGAAAAACAGTTCTGAGGGTAAGGATTCTGTACAAAATCAGGCAAGTATGATGTTTGATGAAATGCTTAAAAGTCTTACTCTTGTCAATGAGTTTAGAGATTTGAATGAATTTTTACCTCAAGAAAAAGTCTTGGTTGAAAAAATATTCTTTTTATTGAGTTCTTTTATTGACTATAATGTTGCAGGCATTTTCTTTAACACTCTTGATGTTAATGAAAAGAATATTCTTTATATGGATATAAATAAAAGTCCTGTTTCAAACTTTGTATTGGAAAAAATAAAAAGAGAGTTCTTTACCTCTTTACCTACTTCAAAACCTTTTAATATAAGAGAGTTTGGACATGATATTATTTGTGAACGAACTGAAGATGATAATTTGATAATATCTGACAGTCAGTTTAAATCTTTTCATATTTTACCCATAATTACAGAGGGTAATTTATTGGGTGGAATTTGTTTCTACAACAGAGATGAGTTTGATTATCCTAATTTTAAGTTTTACAGAATGGTCATAAATGAATTTTATATTTTGTACAGAATGAAATATTTGTATTCAGAAAGAGAACACTTGTCCGTAACCGATGGATTGACAGGTTTGTACAACAGACGACATTTTGAGACCAATTTGGAACGTGAGTTTATAAGAACAAAACGATATCCTTGCGATTTGAGTTTGGCACTTATTGATATTGACTATTTTAAACAAGTTAATGATACTTATGGACACCAATTCGGGGACTACGTTTTAAAAGAAATTTCAAGTATTTTAATGAAATCTTTTAGAAAAACCGATATGATTTACAGGTATGGCGGTGAAGAGCTTACCGTTATTTTGACAGAAACTTCTATGGAAAAGGCTGTGATTCCTCTTGAAAGATTGAGAGAAACTATTGCTGAACATGTTTTTTCTTACAATGGTGAAGAGACAAGGATAACTATAAGTATCGGTGTTGGAATGAATACATCAAGCGTTAACTCTGAAAAAGAATTGATTGAATGTGCAGATAAGGCTTTATACAGGGCAAAACAAGAAGGTAGAAATAAGGTGATAACTTATGACGACGAAGATAACGCAGTTGAATAGTAATAAAATAGAAGCTTTGGATAATGATTCATATTTCTACTTTGAACTTGATAATGTGAAATATGCGATTCAAATTAATCAGATTGTAGAAATAATCAAGCTTCCACATCTTGACTATCCTCAAAAGCTTCAAAATAACATTATAGGAATGTTGAATTATAACAATATAATGATAAATGTTCTGGATTTAAGGTTCTACTTAGATAAAACAGTTTCAGATTATTCTGTTAAAAATAAGCTTGTTGTTGTAAAAACAGAAGAATCTATTTTTGCAATTATTGCAGATAGTGTTGGTGATATAATTAATATTCCGGCTCAACAGAGGGGAAAACCTGAAGCTATCGAAGATTCAAAATTTATTGATTTCTTATATCATAAATCTCCGGGTGGAGAGTCTATTTACGGAGTAAATCTTGATGCTCTTGAATCTCTTACAAAAGAAGAAACGCTTGAGGTAAAAGACGTTGATATTCCTGCCTTATTCCCTACTGATGGCGAATCTAAGCAAATATTTTTGAAACGCAGTTTGGAGTTGGATACAAAATTTAGAGATAACATATCTCAAAATATATTTTCTCCAGACAAATTTATGTCTTTTTCTTTAAGTGGCGGGAAATATTGCATAAATATCAGTTGCGTAAAAGAAGTCTTAAAAAATGTGAAAATAACGCAAGTCCCTTGTACTCCTGACTATTTGCTTGGATTAATAACATTAAGGGGTAATTTTATCAGTATAATTGATTTGAAGAAATTTCTCGGGCTTCAATCTCAAGGATTTCAAGAGGAAAATAAAGTTATTATTGTCGAGTCATCTGAAATTATTGTTGGATTCTTGGTTGATGAAATTTCAAGTATAATTGATATTCCTGAGAATGTTGATGAAAAATCTCCTAATCCTGAAATGAGAAAATATATCGCTTTTGATTTTGAACTTAATAATATTAATTATCAAGTTTTTGACATAGATAATATTCTTTCAGATGAAAAACTTTATATAAATGACAGAGTATAATTATTGCAAAAAAAAATCTTCCAAAAAGGAAGAGTTTATATAAACCGCATAGAAAGATTATTTTAAAATGTAAGTTAATTACGATTTAGACCAAACCTGCTTAAAGAAAAAATCTTGTCGCAACCCCGAAAAAAGTGCTTGGTTGTAACTAACTTACATATATATATTACATCTTTTTGGCACATCTTTAACCCTCCCAAAGAGCGAAAATTATTAAAAATCTAATACTAAAGTATTAGGAAGAAAGAATCGTTTATAATTGTAGCCAAAACGCTTTATTTGTAATGATTATTAGAAACTAAATAAGCTCTTATTCATATAGATTAAGCATTTTTTCAAAGTCTTTGACCTCCATGGTGCAAAAAGCTTCGACAAATTGCTTATCTTTGAGCATGCCTCTATACTGATTAAGTCCAATAGCGTGGTACTCATAATTTTTTTGTGAGGTTTGAGACGGGTAGCCGGCAATCATTTTTCGCTTAGTTTCTATAAAATCCGTTATGTCGCAAAAAGAGTTTACAAATCCAAGAGTTGCCCAAACTTCATAAAAGCATATTTGTAAGTTTTTTTTAGTCTTTGCACCGGATTTGATTAATTCATTTAATAAAATACCGCAAGCCTTGTGGTCAGGGTGTTGGTCAATGATGTTCGGTATAAAAATATAGTCGTATTGAGAAATATCTATAGTCTTAAATTTTTCCATATTATCAAGTAACTTTTTATCTGGGATTCTTAAAAACTTAAAATTTTTAATTCCTGCAATCTTCATAGCATTAGAAAATTCATTTTCTCTAATTTGTGTAACTTCTTCTGCAGATTTTTCAGCAATTCCTTTTCTTCCGTCAATTAATAATATTACGTCAAAATTATCTTTGAATTTAGATAAAAATCCTCCCATTCCTATACTT
>JAGOIO010000100.1 GCA_017995595.1 bacterium
AAACAGTGTAAAGGACTTAAAAGAACAATTTTCAGATATGAAAGAGAAAATAGATAAAATTTATGACTGCATAATTGCGGTAAAATAAATTATAAATGATAAATATTTAAAAAGAGGCACTTGCTAATTCTTTAGCAAGTGCCTTTCTTGTGATTTATTTAGTCTAGTTCTACTCTATTTGTTACTGTTAGCACTATACAAAACGTAAGCACCTACACCTGTTGGAACAACTTGTTGATCTTGGAATTTTACACCAAATTGGTCTCTAATAGTATTTGAATCATTTGTAAGAGCATTAGGCTTTTTAATACCGTTTACATCAACCAATGCTTTACAAGGAGCTGCGGCTCTACAACCTACAGAACCAGTAGGGAATGAAACAGCCATACCATCATTAAAGAATAATGTATAGTTTGTAGTTGCAGCATTAATACCTGCTGAATCCGTAGAACTTGTTTTTAATACGCTCATTCTTGTATTGAACATATTGTAAATTGAATTATCTGTTGAACCTGTACCTGTTGCATCAAAATCAGAAAAGTCTGTGTTATCCATAGCCATACTCATATTTACAGCTTGTGATAATGTTGACAAAATCTTTTTGTAACCTGTTCTAAATTGTGCTTCACTTGTCTTGTTCATCAATGTCGGAATTGTCATGGCAGCAACTACACCGATAATACCTAATGTAATCAAAACTTCTGCCAACGTAAATGCGGATTTCTTGTTCATAATCTTTCTACCTTTCATTTTAATACATACTTTTGTTGCCAAAACATACCTACGCATACAAGAGAATGAGCAATCCATGCAGGCATAAAAATCCATTTTATCGTGTTTATTTCTTGCGGTAAACTAAATATTCCACATTTAAGTAAAAAATAAACATGTTATTGCAACAATTTTAATAAAAAAAAGACTTGAACATAGCTACTATTTATGGTTAAATATAGAGATTAAAAGTACAATAGAATGAGGAAAGGCGACTCGACGGAGGTCGGGCGGTCAAGATAAGACAAAGAGACCCGAGCAAACAATATTGCGAGGGAGAAGCAAAACAGTTGCGAAAGGAAAAGTCAGACAATAATCAAAGGAATTTTTGAAAAAGCCCTTGAGTGCATAAGTTTGATTAAGCCGAAACAACAGAGACAAAAGTTAAAAGTACAATAGAATAAAGAAAGGCGACTCGACGGTGGTCGGGCGGTCAAGATAAGACAAAAAGACCCGAGCAAACAATTTTGCGAGGGAAAAGCAAAACAGTTGCGAAAGGAAAAGTCAGACAATAATCAAAGGAATTTTTGAAAAATACCTTGAGTGCATAAGTTTGATTAAGCCGACACAACAGAGACAAAAGTTAAAAGTACAATAGAATAAGGAAAGGCGACTCGACGGAGGTCGGGCTGTAATAAAGTAAAGAAAAATGGGAAAAGCTTATAAATTTGGAGATAATATATCAACAGACCATATTGCACCGGGTAGGTTATTTCACTTGCGTTCTAATTTGCCTGAATTTGCAAAGCATGTTTTAGAAGATGCAGATGCGACATTTGCGTCAAAAGTAAAAAAGGGTGATTTTGTAGTTGGTGGAAGAAATTTTGGTCTTGGTTCATCAAGAGAGCATGCTCCTCAAATTATAAAAATATCAGGTGTTCAAGCTGTTTTAGCGAAGTCTTTTGCGAGAATTTTTTATAGAAATTCTATAAATATCGGTCTTTTAGCAATAGAGTGTGATACAGACTTGATAAATGACGGAGATGAGTTGGAACTTGATGTAAAAGGTGGTATGGTAAAAGATTTAACTACCGGTAAAAATATAGAGTTTTCACCGTTGCCTGATGTAATGATAAAACTATTGGCAGATGGCGGATTGGTTGAACATGTAAAAAAATATGGAGATTTTAAATTATAAATCAGATTATTATACAAAATATAGCCACAAAGCATGCTTTGTGGCTATATTTTTGTATAAAATGTGTCAAAAGCTTAACAATTTCTACAACTGTAAAAGCTCTTTAAAAGCTACTTTTGCAAGGGTTTTAAAAAATTTGTAAAAATTTTTTTGGGAAGATGTTGCATAATTTTTTTTTCGCTATATATTTTAATTTGTCAAAAAATTTTATTAGGAATTTTATACAGTAAAAAATAGAAAATTCTTGTTGTCGAACTTGTAAAAATGTATTACAATAAATGTTTGCAGTTTGAGTTTCAAAGAAGAAAAGGAATAGTCGTTGTGAGATTAAATTTATTGAATCGCAAATCGTCTAAGAATTTGCCCCAAGTTAATAAAACAAAAACAGAGATTTTCAGGAAGAAATATTATCCGAATGTAAGTAACAACCAGTGGAATGATTGGAAATGGCAACTTAAAAATAGGATAACGACAGAAAGTGAATTAGGAAGGATTCTAAATCTTTCCGATGCAGAGAAAGGAGCATTTGAAACAGAACACAAGTGCTTTCCGTTGAGCATAACACCATATTATGCAAGTTTGATAGATGTGAATGATTCAATGCAACCAATCAGACGAGCAGTAGTTCCTGTGGTTGATGAGCATATAATTTCCTCTGTGGAAATGGAAGATCCTTTATGCGAAGAGAGTTCAAGTCCAGTACCATGCTTGGTTCACAGATATCCGGATAGAGTGTTGTTTTTGGTAACAAATTTTTGTTCAACATATTGCAGATATTGTACACGTTCAAGAATGGTCGGGAATCACGAGCATTACAGTACTCATGAACAATGGGAACAGGCGATAGATTATATTAAAAAGCATGAAGAAGTCAGAGATGTGTTAATTTCAGGCGGAGATCCGCTAACAATGGAAACACATGAATTAGAATGGCTTTTGACAAGACTTAGAGCAATAGACCATGTTGAATTTTTAAGAATTGGTACGAAAGTTCCTGTTGTTTTGCCACAAAGAATTACGCCAGAACTGGTTAATATGCTTAAAAAGTTTCACCCATTGTGGATGAGTATTCATTTTACGCACCCGGACGAATTAACAGCAGAGACAAAACGAGCATGCGGAATGCTTGCAGATGCTGGAATTCCTTTGGGAAGTCAAACAGTTTTGTTAAAGGGAATAAATGATAATATAGATACAATGAAGAGTTTAATGCATAAGCTTTTAATGGCAAGAGTAAAGCCGTATTATATTTATCAATGCGACCTTGTGCCTGGTTCTACGCACTTTAGAACATCTGTTCAAAGAGGTTTGGATATAATAGATGGGCTAAGAGGTCATACGTCAGGTTATGCTGTTCCGAGTTATGTAATTGATGCTCCAAAAGGCGGTGGTAAGATTCAACTTTTACCGCAGTTTATGGTGGGAAAATCAGGAGATGATATTTTGCTTAGGAACTTCAAAGGCGATATTTACAAATATCCTGATGTAATAAGAGATTAATATTAATATTTTAAAAGAGGAATTTATGAAAGTAGGACTAACTTACGACCTTCGCAAAGACTATATGGAAATGGGTTTTGGCGAAGAGGAAACTGCCGAATTTGACAAGGAAAGCACAATCGAAGGAATCGAAAAGGCACTTTGTGAGTTGGGCTATAAGACAGAACGTATCGGACAGGTTAAAGCTCTTGTTACTAAGCTTGCAGAAGGAAAAACTTGGGATATAGTATTTAATATAGCCGAGGGATTGTATGGTATTGCAAGAGAAGCACAAATTCCTGCACTTTTAGAAGCATATCAAATTCCTTTTGTATTTTCTGATGCACATACGTTGGATATAGCTTTAGATAAAGGGCTTACGAAGAGTATCGTGAGAGACTTCGGAGTTCCGACTGCGGATTTTTGTGTTGTAAGAGAATTGAGAGATGTCGAAAAAGTAAATTTACCGTATCCGCTTTTTGCTAAACCTGTTGCAGAAGGTACAGGAAAAGGGATTAAAGCAAATTCAAAGATTACTGATAAAAAGCAGTTGAAAGAAGTTTGTGAAAAGCTTTTGAAAGAATTTAATCAACCTGTATTGGTTGAGACGTTTCTTTCAGGAGATGAATTTACTGTTGGAATAACCGGAACCGGCGAAAATGCAAAAGTCGTTGCGGTTATGGAAATTGTGCTTGGTGAAAAGGCTGAAGCAGAGATTTATTCATATAGTAACAAAGATAATTATGAAGACAGAGTAAGTTATAAACTTGCAAGTGAAGAAAATGCCAAAAAGTGTGAAGAAGTTGCACTTGCTTCTTGGAAAGCTTTGGGTTGCAGAGACGGCGGAAGAGTTGACGTAAGAATGGATAAAGACGGAGTTGTCAATTTTATTGAAGTTAATCCGCTTGCAGGGCTAAATTATATAACTTCTGACTTGCCGATTATGTGCAAACTTAAAGGCAAAAGCTTTACTTCTTTGATTGAAGATATTATGAATTCTGCAAAAACTCGAGTTGGTAAATAAAATGATTACGGCTACAAAACTTGACGAACTTGCAAAAAAATATGAAACAGTAGATTTTATAAAAGATGACCCTGTCCAATTTCCAAACAGATTTAATAACCCAAAGGACATTGAAATTGCAGGTTTTATTGCTTCAATGTTTGCTTATGGAAACAGAAAAGTTTTTATAAAAAAATTGAATGAACTTTTTGTAATTGCTCAAAATCAGCCGTTGGATTATGTTTTAAATTTTGAGCCAAATTCTTTAAAAGGTTTTAATTACAGATTTTCAAAAGATTTTGATATTATTGAGATTTTTAAGATATTGAAAAAGTTATATTTAAGAGATGGCGGGTTGAAAAGTCTTTTTAAATATGGTTACGAGCAAGAGAAAGACATTCAGAAAATGCTTCAGGTTGTAACTGACTATTTTTATTCAAATCAGAAGAATGAAGTTGGTCAAGGGTTTTATCACATGGTGCCAAATCCATCACACGGCGGAGCTATGAAGAGAATGAATATGTATTTAAGGTGGTTGGTGAGAAAATCTCCAGTTGACTTGGGAATATGGGATTTTATCCCGAGAAGTGAGCTTTTAATCCCGCTAGATGTGCATGTTGCAAGGCTTTCACGTGAAATGGGCTTGCTAAAAAGGAATAGTAATGATTTTAAAGCTGTTTTGGAATTAACTTCAAAGTTAAAGGAATTTTGTCCTCAAGACCCGATAAAATATGATTTTGCAATATTTGGACTTGGAGTTGATACCTTAAAGAATTAGTGTAGCCTTTTGGTGGCAAAAGCTTTTTGGAAAACCTTTGGCTTAAATTTCTAATAAATATAAAGTTCATTCTTTCTTTTTTATATCGGCGAACTCTTTTTATCCACCTTTTGGTGGCAAAAGCTGGAGGGAAAATCACCGACCAGATATTTCCTCGCTAATTATTTCTAATAAATATAAAGTTCATTCTTTCTTTTTTATATCGACGAAAAAAGAAAGAATAAACGAAGAAAGCGGATTGCGAGCATAGAGTGAAGTGAACAGGTTGTCTTGCAGGCTTGCAAGACGAGCAGGTTCACGAAACTCGTAAAATGCGAGCAACCAAGCAGAAATAACACTCTTTTCCCTGCGGGGCGGTCAGGGGTGTACCCCTGAAACCCCATTTGTCGTTGTTTTCTTAATTAATGGTCGGGAAAACGTTGGATTTTTCACCTT
>JAGOIO010000101.1 GCA_017995595.1 bacterium
GCAGGTGAACTAATATGGTAAATTCCATCTTTATATTGTTCATTATTGACATGATAATGCCCTGAAATTATTGCAATTACATTTTTATGTAAAGCTAAGACATCTTCATAGTTTTTTACGTTATAAGTTTCGTATGATTTTTTGTCGATAGGTGGTACAACAGGGAAATGTTGTACGATTACGACTTTTTTGTTTTCATATTTTTTTAACTTTTTATCAAGCCATTGTAAAGTGCTAAGCCTATAATATCCGTTAGTTCCGGGAATAACTTCTTTTGCTCCGTCAAGAACAATAAAAACTATTCCGCTATTCTTAAATATATAATTTGACTTTAAAGGGTGGCAATGTTTTGAGATATGTCTGGTAACATACATATAATCTTTTCTTGTGAAATTTTGTGATTTGAATAACTCATGGTCGCCGATTGCCAGATAATACGGAACAGTTAATTTATTAGCTTCTTTTAGAAACATATATAAAAGTTCAGGGCTTGGCTTATCAATGTTATCGCCTGTAAAAACTACGAATTTTACATCTTTTATTCCGTTGATATCTTTTATTGCAGAATCCAAAATACTAACAGCATGCGATGCATCTTCTTTACCTTCAGGTGTTAGCATATAGTGCGAATCTGTAATTTGAACGAATTTTATTGTCTTTGAATATGCGGAATTAATCGTTCCAATTAAGAATATTGCAAGTATAAAAAATAGTGTTCTCAGTCTTTTTAACATAAATTATCCCCATTCACATTTCTCTTTTGTATTGTAGCACATATTATATTTTTTTACAAAATTATTAAATAATTGCAAAATTTATTCAAATATGTTAAACTTACTGAAAAGTATTCTAAGTAAGAATTTGATAAAGGAGATGTGATGAAAGAAGCTTTAAAAAGGTTTCAAAATAAGTTGGGTGATATCAATACCTCACTTAAAGAGAAATCGTTGGGTTTAATAAACAAACACCCTGAAATATTTTGCCTATCATTATTAGGTATTTTATGTGTATTGTTTTTAATTATTGGTTTGGATTTCTATCCGTTTTTAGACGTTGATGAAACTCGCTATGCTTTAATGGCAAAGCAAATGGTTCAAACAGATAATTGGAATAATTTATTATTAAATTACGCTCCGTTTTTAGAGAAACCTCCACTATATTTTTGGTTGGTTGCAACTTCAATAAAATGCTTCGGCAGATTTAGTGAATTTGCCGTAAGATTGCCTATCGCATTGTTGGCAGGTTACTTAACTTTCTTTACTTATTTCCTTGGTAAGAAAATTTTGTCAAGAAAATTTGGTATGTTAAGTGCTTTGATTTTGTTATCAAGTGTCTTTTATCTTGTTTTAGCTCATATTGCAATTATTGATATGGTTCTTACTGTATTTGTTACAAGTGCTATTTATTGTGGCTTTTTATCAAATTATGTTCAAGATAAATTTAAAAAATATTGTTGGTGGTATTTTTACGCATTTATTGGTTGCGGATTCTTAGCTAAAGGTCTTTTGGCTATAATTTTGCCTATAATAGTGATATTTTTCTATCAACTCCTTTCCGGAAAATTAAAAGAGATGTTTAAGCCTCTTTATATTATTCCTGGTGCAGTCCTTTTCTTGTTAATTTCTATTCCTTGGCATTTTATTATGTACAAAGAATATGGAAATCAGTTCTTTATTCAATATTTCTTGATTCATCATTTTGCAAGATTTGTTAATTCAGAATTTATTGGTAGAGAAAGACCTGTTTGGTATTTTATTCCGGTATTTATTGTTGGCTTTTTACCTTGGACTTTTGTATTTTTGGCATTTCTTTCTGATGGCTGTAAGAAGCTTGCAAAAAGATATAAAGAAGCTGAAGGTTCTTTTGTTCAAAAAATATTTAAAATTTGTGAAGCTAAAAATAACGAAGAACAAGTTCTATTGTTTGCTTCTGTTTATTTCTTGATTGTATTTATTTTCTTTAGTTTTTCAAGTACAAAGCTTCCAACGTATATTTTACCGGCATTCCCGGCGGCTTCTTTATTGACAGGATATTTCTGGTTAACCGGTGCAGAAAGAGATGAACACAAAAAATCAATTTACGGTGCAACCGTATTATTTTCATTGATATTTATCGTTGCGGCTTTATGTGCATCTTGTGCATATTGGTTTTTACCTCCTGATTTGAAGATAGAGTTAGAACCAATGAAAACCATGACTATTTGTGGTGTTTATTTGGTTGGTATTTTCTTATTATTAAGATTAAATACGAAAAAAGCCATATCTGTATTCGGTGCTTATATTTTGACGATGCTATTTGTTATTACCATTGCAAATTCATTCATTTTTAATGTTATTTATGATGGTGGTGAAAACGAAATTGTAGATTTTTCAAGATTGGCAAGATTTGATAATGCAGCTCTTGTTTCTTTCGATTTTTCTGTTAAGCCAAGTGCGATGTTAGCTTATGGCGATTATGTTTCATATATTGACCAACCGAATTTCGAGGATTTAGATATTCATTTATCATACAAAGCTTCTCCGGTTTATGTAATTGTGAAAAATAAAAATCTAAGAGATGCAAAGTATAAACAAAAAATAGATAAACGCTTAGAGATTTTGGAAAAAGGCGAAAAATATTCATTGTATGTAAAAAAAGGTGATATAAAAAAATTCAAACTTGAATCTAGTTTTATTTCAAAGAGATTGGGTGAAGGGTTTGAAGAACCACAGGAAGAAGATGCGAACATGTTGCCAATACCTCCTGTTGAGCAGGACAGGAATCCTATAAATCCTGAATCTCCAAATGGACCTATGGGAATTCCAAATCATCAGATGAGATAACTCAAAATTCAAAAGTTATATAGTTTAAGAGTCGAAATTTTTATTTGTCAATAAGAATTTCGACTCTTTTTTACTTTAGTTCATTAAGTAAACTTCATTAAGTTTGAAAATTTTGTAGTTTCTCCAGTAGAATTAGGCGGCATGGGGAATTGTAAAAATATATCAAAAAAACTTTACTTGAAACTCTCTCTTCAATATATATCATGGAAAATGTAAGTTAAATATATCATTCAAAACCAAAAGGAGTGGTGGTAAGTTTTGACTTTACCAAAGTATCTCAGGGAGGCTACAAAGATTTGTGGAGACGGAGGAGTAAAAAAGGTTTGGTAAAGTGCGTATGAAAGAGATTTATTAATAGCGGGCAATGAAAAGTATTGAGTAACAATAAAATTTGAAATTTTAGTCATTATCGTTGCCCATTTTATTTTTATTATGAACGAATTAGAGAGTAAAAAAGTTATATCATTAATGTCAGGAACTTCCTGTGATTCTATAGATGTAGGATTGTGCGAAGTAAATCCTGATTTGAGTTGTACCCTTATTGATGGGATAAATTATAGTTATCCTGATTTAGTAAGGGATATGTTGTTTAAAATTTTTGAGCAAAAAGTAACATTGGAAGAAATTTGTCAGATGAATTTTGTTGTTGGGCGGTGCTTTGCTGATGCTGCAAATGTTATGATTTCTCGTCATGGCAAGCCTGATTTTATATCTTCGCATGGACAAACAATTTTTCATTTCCCGTTTGAAGATAAAATTTCCAATATAAGTAAAAAAAGCACGCTTCAAATTGGCGAATCAGCTGTAATTTCAGCACAAACAAAATGTATGACTATTTCAAATTTTAGAGAAGCTGATATTGCAAATGGTGGTAATGGTGCACCATTAGTTTGTTTTGCTGATGAAAAATGGTTTAAGAATAAAGGTCAAAATTTTGCAATACAAAATATTGGAGGGATTTCAAATGTAACAGTTGTCTCTCAGGATTGTGAAACTTTTGGTTTTGATTGTGGACCGGGAAATATGATGATAGATTATTGCTGTAATAAATTTTTTGGTATTCCTTATGATAAAGACGGTCAAATATCAAAAAGCGGTACTGTTTCAGATAATTGGCTTAATTGTTTGCTTGCCGATGATTATTATACAATGTCTCCTCCAAAAACTACAGGAAGAGAATATTTTTCTGCTAAATATATTGAGAATGCGTTGAAATTATCGCCCAAAGAGCCAAAAGATATTATCGCAACCTTAACTGCCTTAACCGCAAGAACGATTGCGGAGTCTTATGAAAGATTTGTATATCCAAATACGACAATCAATGAAGTTGTTATCGGAGGTGGAGGTGCCTACAATCCTACATTAATGGATATGTTGAAAAAGTATCTGCCTCGTCATATTCTGCTAAAAACTCATGAAGATTACAATATTTCAAACAATTATAAAGAAGTAATGGCATTTGCTCTTCTTGCATATTGTACGTATTACGGAATACCAAACAATCTGCCATCTTGTACTGGTGCAGATAAAAGAGTTGTCTTAGGTAAAATCTCAAACTAAACTATTACGCAGCTTTGAAGGTATCTCTAACGCCTTCTTCAAACATTTTGTCGCAACCTTCAATTTGTGCTTCTACCATTTTTAAATCTTCTTGGTACTCATTTAATTGAGCATCTAATTTTTGCTCAAGAGTATTTAATCTTTCTTTTCTTGCATTTAATTCTTTTACAACAGGATTGTCCGGATCTAAATCAGTTCCTGCCGGAGTTAAATCTTTACCTGCTTTTGTCAGGTTCATCTTGGCATCTTGAATAAGCATAATCTTGTTTTGCAGTTCATTCTTATAGCCAATTAAATATTGTTTTCTTAATGATGCTATTAGTAAACCCATATTATTTCCTACCTGACTTCGTTTATCTTTTTACCTCTCAAGAAAGAATGTTCATTGTTTTCGGCAATTAATGATTCCATCTTGTTGTATTTGTACATATTATAATTTAATCTGTACTTAGACATTTTTAATTTCTTGTTCATAGTTAAAAAGTCTTTAAGACATTCTACTATTTCGTTTGCAAAAGCTTTTATCGGATTCTTTCTAAGGAAAAAACCTCTTGCAAAACCTAAGAAATTTCTGAACTTTATAAAATCTGATGATAAACTGGCTACTTGTGCTTGAAGCATAATACCTCTTTTATCTATAGACTTTCTATAATATTAAAAACACGCTACACTCAATAATTGCTAAATCCCTTCACATTGCTTAACATGTCTTAACTATTTACAGTCTATTTTGTCTCCTGTTACACTGAGAAAGGATACACTCTTTCTCTTCATTTTATTTATCGGATTAATTTTAGTAAAACTTAAGTCATTTTGAGTTGGATTAATAAATTTGTAATAAAAATTTACAATATTTTTTAGTGTTTTAAAAAATATGTTCCCTCTAAATATTGCATTCAAATAAGTTCTGGTGAAAGTTCTTAAAGCCATGTCAGAAATCCTTGTACTATAAGTTTTGTATTGTCTTACTATCGCTATCAATGCTTTCTTTTAACATCTTTCTAACGACATCACCTTGAGTGTCTAGCATCTTACAAACAGTTTCAATATTTCGGACTTTATTTGTTAATATAACATCGGCATTGTTTACAATACCTGTTGCGGCTTTCTGAACGGCAGCGAGTGCTGCTGAACCTGTACCTTGCATTAAGTTTCCTGCAATAACTGCACCAAGACCGTAAACGCCCATATATGGCGCAGCGGCTTGCATAATACCA
>JAGOIO010000102.1 GCA_017995595.1 bacterium
CATCTCAATGGATAAATATTTTAGGTTCATTAATTTTACCAATATTATTTATAGTATTTATTATAATTACGATAAAAAGTGTTCAAGCTGGTGGCTCTCAAGCCATGTCTTTCGGCAAAAGCAAAGCCAAAATGATGCTTGATAACAAAGTTAAAATAACATTTAATGACGTTGCCGGAATCGATGAAGAAAAACAAGAATTGGAAGAAATAGTTGATTTTCTAAAGCATGGTGAAAAATACATCAAATTAGGAGCAAAAATACCAAAAGGTGTGCTTTTAGTCGGAGTTCCGGGAACAGGTAAAACCTTAATGGCAAAAGCTGTTGCAGGTGAAGCAGGCGTTCCATTCTTCTCAATTTCAGGTTCAGACTTTGTAGAAATGTTCGTCGGAGTCGGTGCAAGCAGAGTTAGAGACTTGTTTGAACAAGCAAAAAAACACCAACCTTGTATTATATTTATAGATGAAATTGATGCAGTAGGTCGTCAACGTGGAGCAGGTTTAGGCGGAGGACACGATGAAAGAGAACAAACTTTAAACCAATTACTTGTCGAAATGGACGGTTTTGATGAAACTACTAATATTATTGTTATTGCGGCAACAAACAGACCTGATATTTTAGACAACGCTCTTTTAAGACCCGGACGTTTTGACAGACAAATTGTTATTAACAGACCTGACATTTTAGGTAGAGAACAGATTTTAAAAGTTCATGCTAAAAATAAACCGTTAGCACCGGAAGTTGACTTGAAAGTTCTTGCAAAAAGAACTCCTGGGTTTACAGGTGCTGATTTACAAAACTTGTTGAACGAAGCAGCATTACTTGCAGCACGTTATAACAAAGATAAAATTGAAATGCCTGATTTGGAAGAAGCTATTGATAAAGTTATGGCAGGACCTGAAAAGAAGTCAAGAATTATTTCTGATGAAGAAAAAGAAAATACTGCATACCACGAAGTTGGACATGCTCTTCTTTCTAAATTGCTTAAACATTGCGACCCATTACATAAAGTCTCAATTATTCCAAGAGGAATGGCTTTAGGTATTACAATGACGTTACCTGAAAAAGACCATTTAACAATGACAAAAGCTCAATTAATTGACAGAATTACAATGACATTGGGTGGAAGAGTTGCAGAAGAAATGATTTACGGTAAAGAAGATATTACAACCGGAGCTTCAAACGATTTGGGTAAAGTTACAGACCTAGCTCGTAAAATGGTTACAACATACGGTATGAGCGAAAAAATGGGAAATATGGCTTACGGAAAATCTGAAGAACACGTGTTTATGGGACGTGATTTTGGACATACAAGAGACTTTTCAGAAGAAATTGCCGCTGATATTGACAAAGAAGTCAAGAAAATCGTCGATGATTGTTATTCAACAGCGATGAATTTACTTCAAGAAAACAGAGATATGCTTGAATACATTGCTAAAGATTTGTTAGAAGAAGAAACTTTAGACGAAAAAGATTTTGTAGCATTAATGGATAAGGTGAAAAATGACAGAGGTCAATACTAAAACTTCAATTAGAACAATAAATTTTGATAATTTAAACATAGGCGGGGAAAACAACTTTAATGTTGCCCCCGTCTTTGCTTTAGAAATAAATGTTTTTGATTTTGAAAGTTCTTCTCACATTGTAAAAGATTACTTCAACAAAGAAACTGATTTAAAAAAAATAATTCAAAAAGCTCAAAAAACGAATTGCGATATTTTGGCATTAAAATTCAATTTGGGAGAAGACAATATTGAACAAGATGTAAAAGAATCAGTTAAGATTTTAAAAAAGTTACTGCCAAGCATAACAAAACCTTTAATGGTAATAGGAGCAGGGAACAAAGAAGTTGACATGGAGCTATTACCTGAACTGATAAAGATTTTAGATAGGGAAAGTATAATATCATATATTGAAGAAAACACCTATGAAAAGATATTGCCATCTATCGTAAAAGGCGGTCATATAGCAGTTATAAGAACTCCGATAGATATTAATCTTGCAAAAGAAATGAATATACTTACAACGGATAAAGGTCAAAATCCGAATAAAATATTAATTGATACTGATATGGGAGGATTAGGCTATGGATTGGAATACGGATATAGCATAATCGAAAGAATTAAACTTGCAGCTTTTGACGGAGATGAAATGCTTAACATGCCACTTGTAGCATTCGTTGGCGAAGAAGCATTAAAAGCAAAAGAAACAAAATCTGACAAACTTTGTGAAAGCTATGGCGATTTCAAATTGCGTTCAAAAATGTTTGAAATAACAACAGCATCATCTGTTATAACCGCAGGAGCAAATGTGATAGTCGTTGAAAACCCAGAAACTATTTCACTTTTAAAACAACTTATATAAAGATAAAAATCCAATCAATGCAAAATTTGGCACTAAAAAAAGGAGACACCCAGATTTGAACTGGGGATAAGAGCTTTGCAGGCTCCTGCCTTACCACTTGGCCATGTCTCCTCATGTGGATTATTCCTTGTTATTCTATAATATTTTACACATAACAATTTGTCAAGAAAACATCTGGGCAGATTTTTTATCAACAACAGTTCTTTAAGATATGTTTATTTTAGATTTTTCTATTGTAATCCACTTCTCGAGGATTTTAAGCAAAAAGCTCACGTAAAGTTTCTTTAAATATTCTTCCATGCCTTTTGAATTTATTATAAAATAAGATAACTATATTGTTATATGTGTATTATTAAATTTGGAGGTATAAGGTGAGTTTGGATTTGGGAGAAAAAGTTGAACTATCCGAAAATGCCGTTAAGGTATTAGAAAAAAGATATTTAAAACGTGATAAAAATGGTGATTGTGTAGAAACACCGGCAGACATGTTCAGAAGAGTAGCTGACAGTATTGCAAAAGGAGATTTAAAGTATAGAGGAACAGAAACAGGAGTTAAAGCATTATCAGACAAGTTTTATGAAGCAATTACACACCGTTACTTTATGCCAAACTCTCCAACACTTATGAATGCAGGTCGTGAACTTGGTCAATTATCAGCATGCTTCGTTCTTCCTGTTGAAGATTCACTTGAAGGTATTTTTGATACAATTAAAAATACAGCATTAATTCATAAATCAGGTGGAGGAACCGGTTTTTCTTTCTCAAGATTGAGACCAAAAAATGACGTAGTTCGTTCAACAATGGGCGTTTCTTCAGGTCCTGTTTCATTTATGGAAGTATTTAATGCTGCAACAGAAGCTGTAAAACAAGGCGGAACTCGTCGTGGTGCTAATATGGGTATTTTGAGAGTTGACCACCCTGATATTTTAGATTTCATTAATTGTAAAAGTGATAACAATAAATTAAACAATTTCAACATTTCAGTTGCAATTACAGATAAATTTATGGAAGCTGTAAAAAACGATGAAGATTACGATTTAATCCACCCGAATACAAAAGAACCTGTCGGCAGAATGAATGCAAGACAAGTGTTTGAAATGATAGTTGACGGAGCATGGAGAAACGGTGAACCAGGTATTGTATTTATTGACAAAATGAATTCAGACAATCCAACACCATTAATCGGCGAAATAGAATCAACAAACCCTTGCGGTGAAGTTCCACTTTTACCTTACGAAGCTTGCAACCTTGGCTCAATAAACCTTGGACTTATGGTTAAAGAGGGTGCTAACGGTGCAGAAGTTGACTGGAATAAATTGGGTGAAGTTACAGAACTTGCTATTCACTTCTTGGATAATGTAATTACTGTTAATAACTATCCGCTACCTGTAATTTCAGACATGGTACAAAATAACAGAAAAATCGGACTTGGAGTTATGGGTTGGGCTGATATGCTTATGAAAATGGGATTAGCATACAACTCAGAAGAAGGCACAAAGCTTGCAAGTCAAGTTATGGAATTCATAGACTACCATTCAAAGATTAAATCTATAGAATTTGCAAAAACAAGAGGAGCTTTTAATAACTTTAAAGGAAGCGTTTACGAAAGCGGAAAATTCCTTACAAATAAATATACAGGAAAATCAGCAGGAATGATATCAGACGAGCAATGGAAAGAACTTGATGCACAAATCAAAAAAGTCGGAATCAGAAATGCAACAACTACTTGTATTGCACCAACAGGAACAATTTCAATGATAGCATCAGCATCAGGCGGAGTTGAACCGTTATTTGGTCTTGTATTTGTAAGAAATGTAATGGACGGAACGGAATTACTTGAAATAAACCCTGTATTTGAAAAATACGCTAGAGATAACGGATTTTATTCAGAAGAATTAATGAAGAAAATTTCAACAACAGGTTCAATTGCTCATATTGACGGTGTTCCAGACAGTGCAAAGAAGATATTCCCAACAGCACACGATGTTAGTCCATATTGGCACGTAAAAATGCAAGCAGCTTTCCAACTTCACACTGATAACGCAGTTTCAAAAACAGTAAACTTTGAAGAACATGCAACAAGAGAAGATATTGAAAAGGCATACATTTTAGCTTACGAAAATGACTTGAAAGGAATTACAGTTTACAGAAACAACAGCCGTACATTCCAACCAATGAATTTGAATGATAAGAAAAAAGAACCTGCTATGAAAATTGAAATCAAACCTGTAAATAGCGAAAAGAAGCCTACACAAGAAGAACGCAAGGTAGCACTTGAGGCAGTAAAAGACGTAAAACCATTGAAGATTGAAGTAAAAGACACTGTTGCAGAGGGCGTAGAACTTAAAGAGTTTAAATGTCCGGAATGCGGTCATACAATAAAGATGGCAGAAGGTTGCTTTATTTGCTTAAATTGTGGATATTCAGGTTGTTCATAGGTTAAAGTATAGTAAGTAAAGAATAAAAAACGCTGACTATTCAGTCAGCGTTTTTTATGCAACAAAATCATTTAGAATTTTATCGGATAATCGTCTGCAATTTTCCAGCCATCAGACATTATTAAATCGGCACACCCCCACCTTACGTTATTTGGAACATTCATATTACAAGATTGATTAGAAGTCGAAGTTAAGAGATAAGCTCTAGTCGGACCAATTCCAAATGGAACTATTTTTTTATCAGAATCTAAATTAAAAACAAAAGCATCTTTACCATTTATAGCCTTACGTCCTGAATCTTCCATTTTTTTAGCATCTGGGAAAAAAGCTATCCATTTTTCATCTAAGACAAAAGCTGTTCCATCAGACAAATACACCGCAACCCCTTGAATTGGAATATTAACATAATAGCCATTCTCATATTTCAAAACACTTAAATATTTTTTCAAGTAAGTTTCGAAAAAAGTTGTATTTTCTTCTTGAGAATATAAAGTCGCATAAGTCCAATCAGACATTTGACCATTATCAAGTTCAGATTTTGTAAGAGCTTGTTGCATCGTTGAATAGAATTTTTGTAGTCTCGAAACCGCAACCTTTCCTCGATACCTCGAGATTAAGGACGGAATAGTTAAAGCCGCAACAACACCAATAATACCAAGTGTAATCAATACTTCTGCTAAAGTAAATGCCACGAACTTGTCAAAAGGCTTATGTTCAGAGAGTTTGCCCCCCCCCCCCAGGGGGGAAAAACGCAAAAAAAGGTTTTCTTTAGCAAACCTTAAACCCCTTTTTTTTA
>JAGOIO010000103.1 GCA_017995595.1 bacterium
GGGAGTATGCAACCTTCCGAGTTTAAAATATTCAAATTGAGCCAATAAAAAAAGTGAACAAACATATATAAATTTATATATGCTTGTTGCACTATTTATTATACATGCTACAATTTAATTGTGTCTTTATAAGGAAAAATTTGATAAAAATGGCAAGAACAGCAACAAAAGTAAAAGAAACTGAAGAAAAAGAAGAGAAAAAGACTAGAAAAACAGCCAAAACTACTAAGACTGCAAAATCCGCAAAAGATAGTAAACCAAAGACAACAAAGAGTGGAAAAACAGTTAAAGCTAGTGATAACGGCAAGAATTTGGTAATAGTCGAATCTCCTGCAAAATCTAAAACTATCAAAAAGATTTTGGGAAATGATTACGTCATAGAAGCAAGTTACGGACATATCAGAGATTTTCCCAAAAAAGTATTGGGATTTGATGTACAAGACGAATTTAAACCGAGTTTTGTAGTAATTCCTGAAAAGAAAAAAGTCGTAACGAAATTAAATGACCTTGCAAAACACAGTGCAAAAGTTTTTCTGGCTTCCGACCCCGACCGTGAGGGAGAAGCTATTGCATGGCATGTCAGAGAAGTTCTGAAAGTGCCTGATGAGAAAGTTTGCAGAATTGAGTTCAACGAAATTACACCGCATGCAGTAAAATATGCGGTTGAACATTCACGTCAAATAGATATGGATAGAGTAAAAGCTCAACAAACAAGACAAATTTTGGACAGACTTGTAGGTTACAAAATCAGTCCTGTACTTTGGGAAAAGCTTAGAAACAATCACCTTTCAGCAGGAAGAGTTCAATCAGTCGCTCTTCGTATGATTTGCGAAAGAGAAGAAGAAATTGAAGCTTTTAAACCTGTAGAATATTGGTCTGTTACAGCAAATTTAAAAAAAGAAGATGCAATTTTTGAAGCTGAACTTTCTAAATATCAAGGCAAAAAAATTGAAATTAAAAATGAAACCGAAGCAAAAAAAATAGTTGATTTTTTGGAAAATAAGTCAACTAAATATGAGGTTGATAAAGTTACGAAAAAGACTTCACAAAGAAAGCCTTCCGCACCATTTATAACTTCAACATTACAGAGAGAAGCCAGCTCAAAACTCGGATATGGCGTTTCTAAAACAATGCAAATTGCACAAAAGCTTTATGAAGGTATGGAACTTGGTTCTGATGGTGCAGTCGGACTTATTACCTATATGAGAACTGATTCGGTTAGAATTTCTGATGATGCGGTTAATGCATCTCATGAATTTATCGTAAATAACTATGGCGAAAAATATTATCCTGAAAAGCCTAACAATTATGTAAAACCGGGTAAGAAAAATGTTCAGGACGCTCACGAAGCAATCAGACCTTCATATCCTGATAAAACCCCTGAAAGTATAAAAAAATATCTTACAAATGAGCAATATAGACTTTACAAACTTATTTGGTCAAGATTTATGTCATCACAAATGCAAAATGCCCAAATAGAAAATACTTCTGTTGATATTAACGCAGGAGATTACACACTTAGAGCAGGTTCAAGCAAAGTAGTATTTGACGGATTTTTGAAAGTTTATTCTTCTACAGAAGATGACGAAAATGAAGCAAATGCACCAAAAGCAAAAATTCCTGATTTTGCAAAGGGTGATAATTTAACTTGCCAAAAAGTTACACCAAAACAACACTTTACTCAACCACCTCCAAGATTTAGTGAAGCATCTTTGGTTAAAGCGTTAGAAGAATATGGAATTGGTCGTCCGTCAACGTATGCACCAATTATTACAAAAATTCAAACTAAAGGTTATGTCGAAAAGATTGAAAAAGCTCTTGCTCCGACACTACTGGGAAAAACAGTTTCAAAACAGCTTTGTGAACATTTTAAAGATGTTATGAACTATGAGTTTACCGCAGGATTAGAATCAAAACTTGATGATATTGCAGAGAAAAAAGCTGTTTGGAATGACGTTATAAAAGAATTTTACGACCCATTTATTGAAACAGTTAATAAAGCTCGTGAAAACATGACAAGAATGAATATCGAAAGTGATGTTGTTTGTCCTAAGTGCGGAAAGCCAATGGTAGTAAGAACGAGCAGGTATGGCACACAATTCTTGGGTTGCTCAGGATACCCTGATTGTAAAACAATGATGCCATTAAAATCCAATGGAGAAGCTCAAGAGCCTGAAACTACCGACGAAAAATGTGAAAAATGCGGTTCAGATATGATAGTCAAATTCGGACCTTACGGTAAGTATCTTGAATGCACAAAAGAAGAATGTAAAAACAGAAAAAGAGTTGTGGTTACAACAGGGGTAAAATGCCCTCAATGCGACGGCGAAATTGTCGAAAGAAAATCAAGATACGGCAAAATTTTCTATGGTTGCAATAAGTACCCTGATTGTAAATTTGTATTATGGAATAAACCAACAGGCGATAAATGTCCAAAATGCGGAGCATTACTTGTTAAAAAAGTTCTTAAAAAAGGAACATTTATACAATGTTCAACTAAGGAATGTGATTACTCTCAAACTGTTGAAGACGAAGAAACACAAAATTAAAAGCTTTAATTGCCGAATTTTCTTGTTTTTGCTAAAATAAAAAAGATTATAATACACAAGGGAGAGCGTTTTACAATGGCACATAAATTCGGACTTATCGGTTTTCACCTTTCACACTCAATTTCTGGCGTAATTCACGAAGCAGGATTAAAGGACTTGGGCGTTGATGCTACTTACGAGATTTTAGAAACTGACCCTGAAGATTTGGTAACAAGATTAAAAACTTTAAGAAGTACAGGATATCTTGGTTTTAACGTAACAATACCCCTAAAAGTTCCAACTTCACTATTTATGGATAAAGTTGATAAATATGCAGATATTGCAGGTTGCGTTAATACTGTCAAAATAATGCAAGATAGAACATTTTCAGGCTACAATACAGATATATACGGTTTTGAGCATGCAATACCAAAAGAATTTCAAGAAAAATTAATCGGAGAAAGTGCAAGCATAATCGGTACCGGAGGAGCTTCAAGAGCTGCTGCTGTCGGATTAATTGAACTTGGAGTTTCTGAACTGGCATTTTTCTCAAGAAATATTATAAATGCTGCACCTATGGTTAATTATTTGCGTAAAAAGTTTCCTGAAACTGATATCAAAATGTTCCAAATTCAAAGTATAGGAAATCTTGATAAATCTGCAATAGTCGTAAATACAACTCCTGTAGGTATGAGAGGACACTCGATGGATAAATGTCCGCTATCTTATGCAACTATGGAAAGATTAAGAGAAGATGCGGTTGTATATGATGTAATTTATAATCCGACCAAAACTCTATTCTTGGACACCGCTGAAAAAATGGGACATAAAACAATAAACGGACTGGATATGTTAATTCATCAGGCTGCAAGAGCAGAAGAATTATGGCTTGGGAAAAAGCCTAACACAGACAAAATGAAGATTTCAGCACTCGAAAGCTTACAAAATTTTGAATAAACGAAAAAGGATTAAAAAATGAGTTTGGCAAAAAGAATAATTCCTTGCCTTGACGTAAAGAACGGTCAAACAGTAAAAGGAATAAATTTTAAAAATTTAAAATTTGCAGGCGACCCGGTAGAACTTGCGAAAAAATATTCTGATGAAGGGGCTGATGAACTTGTTTTCCTTGACATTACAGCAACTAACGAAGATAGAAAAACAACTGTAGAAATGGTTTCAAAGGTTGCAAAGCAAGTTTTTATCCCATTTACAGTCGGAGGTGGAATAAAATCTATTGAAGATATGAAGACGTTGCTTCATGCCGGAGCTGATAAAATTGCAATTAATTCAGCAGGCGTTAAAAATCCACAATTAATAAAAAAAGCATCAACATATTTTGGTTCTCAATGTATTGTAGTTGCTATTGATGCCAAGCTTACCGACGGAGATTATTACGTATTTATCAATGCAGGCAAGAAAAATACAGGTATAAAGCTATCAGACTGGGTAAAAGAAGTTGAAGAACTCGGCGCAGGTGAAATCCTTTTAACCTCAATGGACGCTGACGGAACTCAAAATGGTTTTGATATAAAAATGTTAAGCAGTATTACAAATAAGTTACAAATTCCTGTTATTGCATCTGGCGGAGCTGGAGCTGACGTTTCACACTTTGAAGATGTGTTTAATCTTGCAAATGCTGATGCTGCCCTCGCTGCCTCGATTTTCCATTACGGAACTTTGCCCGTTAAAAAATTAAAAAAAGAACTTTTTGAGAAAAAAATTGCAATTAGAATATAAAATATAGCCAGTTGACCGATATTTTTTTATTTTAGATTGATGTATAAGTATAAATAAAGAGATAAGTACTCTTTAAAACTTTATACTTAACACGATTCAGCTATAGCCCGATGAAAATCATCGGGTTTTTTTTATAAAATTACACTACGTGAACGGTTAAATTTGTCAATTTATCGAATATAATTGTCCTATGGATATAAAATTCGGGAAATTATATGCACATAACAACGGAAATGTTGAAGAACCCAAGTTGACTATTGAAAAAAGTGATAGCAACTTCTTTTCTACTGCAATAAATTTACCCAAAATCCCGCAAGAAAATGAAGATTTGAATCAAAATAATTTAAGAATGAATGATTTTGAATCCAACATTTTAGAAAACAGTGCATATCTGGGACTTCCAGATGAAGTTTTAAAAATAGAACATAAAATTGATATGGACGAGAAATTACTTGCTAAAATAACGCAGGAAATAGAGACCTTGCAAGCTTTTGAAGAAGAAGTTCAACTTGAAGATTTAATTAATCAAAAAAAACTTTTAGAACTTGAAATAGAAGAATTATGTGAAGAATATGCGAAATACGGATTAAGTGCAAAACTATCAGGAAAACTTGCAAGCATTATAAGATATGGTAAAAAAGCTCAAAAAGGTGCTTTTTCAAATACAAAAAAATTTATAGTAAAAAAAGTTTTATCTAAACTTTCAAAAAAATTCAAATATAGTCAAAATGTCAAAGATGCATTACAAACTTTGGAAAATATTAATTCTGACGTTGATGAATTAGTAAAAATGAATGTACCTTATGGTGAAAAGCTTATCAGATATGATAGATTAACAGCATATTTGAATAAGGCAAACGTAATTCATGCTCAAATAACCAAAGATTTAAAAATTTTAAAGAAATAACCTAGTTCAAATATTTGCACACTTTTAAGCTTAATTTTTCTGTTGAAAAGGAAGCCAACGCTCCATAAGGAACAGTTATTTTTTCAATTGCATGTGTAATTTTAAACCCGCCTAATATTGGCAAATTATGTTTTTCAGCAAGTTCATAGAAAAAATCTTCAAGCTCTGATTTATTTTCAATATCCAAAAAATCTCCCAAAACAATTCCTGAAACATTTTTTCTAAAGTTGTCAATGTTAAAAAGTTGCTTAAACATTTTATCTATTTTATACGTTGGTTCACCCAAATCTTCTGCGAAAAAAATAAATTTTTCATCAGGAATAAAATCAATTCCACAAAGCGAAACAATAGTTGCAAGA
>JAGOIO010000104.1 GCA_017995595.1 bacterium
AGCTATAGCATCAGGGTTCCACCTCTTCCCATTCCGAACAGAGAAGTTAAGCCTGATCACGCCGATGGTACTGCGTAACAGTGGGAGAGTAGGTAGCTGCCGTTTTAGCAGGGAGTCCTGGTCATACATATGACTGGGACTCCTTTTTTGTTTGGGCAGATTTTTAGTGTCCGATATTAGGGACCACTATTAAAATTTTGTGTTTTCTATGCATAAATTTTAGTTAGTCTATGCAAGAAGAAAGGTGCATCTACGACTCCTTTTCAGCGATACCATAAATACTTTATACTTTTTAAAACATAACTAAAAGGATAATCTGAAATTTACTTATTGGATTCATAAACAGAATGAGTATTGAATGAATAATTATATAGAATTATTCATTCAATACTCATTCTGTTTATGAATGTTAGTCAGGATAAAACCTATATAATAGATATAAAATATTAATTTTAGCAAAATAATATCTATTTACAGACTTATTTTGATTTAGATATTGTTTGTATAACTTTTGTTGCTATCTTTGCGCTAAAGTATTAAAATATAATTGTTTAAAGCAATAATAGATCATTTTGTTTTTTATCTATTTATTTATTAAGATGCTTAAACTCTTACTGTACTAAAAAAAAGTGATTAAAAATTGTAAAAACACACTGTAGTAACAATTTTGTTCTTATTTTTGTTGCACGTTTTATGTCAGAATAGTAAATGCCATTTTTGAGACGCTTTAGAGGATCTAACATTGTCTTACTTTGGAACTATATTGAAGAATTGAATGTGATGTTGTCGAGATAAATATGTGGCTATAAGTAAAACCTATAAAGTTCTTAATAACCGCAGTTAATCTTTGACGCCTTTTATATAAAGGAACAAAGATTGATTTTTCTAGTAAAAATAAAAATTATTAATTTCTAAAAATAAATTGTTTAAAAAAAACTATTATGGAAACTACTCAAAAGAAAACAAAAAAATCTAATTCGATTAAAGGGATTAAAAACGCAGGTCTTGTTATTTTAGCATGTCTTATTATTGCAATTTGTGTATTCAACTTTGTATTAGGAAATCCTGCAAACTTCATGAATAATGATCCTGCAAATAATCCTCTTCAAGGTAACCTTTTAGGTACAATGTACAAAGGTGGTGTTATTGTACCAATGATTTTAACATTGTTGTTTACAACCTTGGCTTTAAGTGTAGAACGTTATATCGCTATTAAAAGTGCATATGGAAAAGGTTCTTTGGTTAAATTTGTAGCTAACATTAAAGTTGCTTTGGATAAAGGTGATCTTAAAGGTGCAGAAGAAATCTGTAACAAACAAAAAGGTTCTGTAGCAAATGTAGTTAACGCTACTTTGATTAAATATGCAGAAATGGAAAAGGATGCTAGTCTAACTAAAGAACAGAAAATCCTGGCAATTCAAAAAGAATTAGAAGAAGCTACAGCTCTTGAATTACCAATGATGTCTGAAAATCTTCCTATTATTGCAACAATTACAACTTTAGGTACATTGATGGGATTGCTTGGTACTGTAATTGGTATGATTCGTTCATTCTCTGCTTTGGCTGCTGGTGGATCTGGTGACTCTATGGCTTTGTCACAAGGTATCTCTGAAGCTTTGGTTAATACAGCTTGTGGTATTGCTACTGGTGCATGTGCTGTAATCTCTTACAACTACTATACTAATAAAATCGATAAATTAACATTTAGCCTTGACGAAATAGGTTTCTCTATTGTATCAACATTTGCAGCTTCTCACAATTAAGCAGTAAATTAATTAAAAAAATAGAAACGACTTATGGGTAAAGTAAAAGTTGCAAAAAAAAGTACTTTTATCGATATGACGGCGATGAGTGATGTTACTGTATTACTTCTAACCTTTTTTATGTTGACTTCAACATTCGTACAAAAGGAACCAGTAAAAGTAACGACACCAGGTTCTGTTTCTGAGATTAAAATCCCAGATAAGGACGTTCTCCAGATTCTTGTCGATGGTAAAGGAAAAGTATTTATGAGCTTGGATAAACAAGCTGATCTGGCATCAACACTTGAAAGTGTTGGAGGTCAGTATGGAATAAAATTTACGCCTGAAGAAATAAAAAAATTCAAGCTAAGCAATACATTCGGTGTGCCAATCAAAAGCATGAAAACTTTTTTAGGATTACCTAAAGATAAACAAGACGAAGTTCTTGCAAATGAAGGTATTCCTACAGACAGTCTTGATAATCAATTCAAAGTATGGGTAAAAACAGCTCGTGCAACGAATCCAGAACTAAGAATAGCTATTAAAGCTGACCAGGAAACTCCTTATTCAGTAATTAAGAATGTAATGAACTCACTTCAAGACTTAAAAGAAAACAGATATAATCTGATTACTTCTTTGAAAGTTACCGAAGAGGAAAAAAAATAGATGAAATATGAGTGCTGAAGTACAACAAAGTAGTGGCGACGGAAAGAAGAAGAGAGGTGGCAGCAAGCAGAAAAAAATGAATGTTCGTGTCGACTTTACGCCGATGGTGGATATGAATATGTTGCTTATCACTTTCTTCATGCTTTGTACATCTTTGAGTAAACCTCAAACGATGGAGATAAGTATGCCAAGTAATGATGATGTTCCAGAAGATCAACAGACTAAAGTTAAAGCTTCACAAGCAGTAACTTTACTTCTTGATGAAAACAATAAAGTTTTTTATTATTTAGGTGAGCCTAATTACAAAGATTATAATTCATTAAAAGAAACTTCTTATGCTGCTGATGGTATGAGAGATTTACTTTTAAAGAAAAATAGAAGTGTTGTTGCTAAAATCAACGATTTGAAACAACAAAAAATTAATTTACAGATATCTCAAGAAGAATTTACTAAGTTATCTTCTGATGCAAAAGCTGATAAAAGTTCTCCAACGGTTATTATCAAAGCAACAGATAAATCAACTTATAAAAATCTTGTTGATGCTCTCGACGAAATGCAAATATGCAGTATAAGTAAATATGTAATTGTGCCTGTCACTTCTGGTGATAAATTCTTATTGGAAAATTTCAAATCAAAAGGAGCACATTCTGCAAATTCTGATATTAAACAATAAGTTGAACACTAAATAAAGAAAGTAAAATGGCAAAAAATGATTTAACTTCTGTAGAATGGTGTGACGTAATATTCCAAGGTAAAAATAAGGAGTACGGTGCGTATAAAATGCGTATGGACTCCGGAAAACGCCACAATTGGTCTATGTTGATTATCGTTGCTATGGCGGCGTTAGTTATTGGTGTTCCTAAACTTATACAGCTTGCGACTCCAGCTCAGGATGAAACTATGACTGAAGTAACAACTTTGTCTCAGTTGGACGAAGCTGAAGTGAAAGATGAAAAATTGAAGAAAGTTGAGCCAATCGCTCCTCCTCCTCCTCCTTTGAAAAGTTCTGTTAAGTTTGTTGCTCCGGTAATTAAGAAAGACTCTGAAGTGAATGAAGAAGATCAAATGAAGAGTCAGGAAGAATTACAAGAGACAAAGGTGACCATTTCTATCGCCGATGTTAAAGGTAATGATGAAGTTCACGGTAAGGATATTTCTGAAATTAAACAAGTTGTGACACAAGCTCCGGTTGAAGAAGTTGAAGAAAAACCTTATACAGCTGTAGAACAGATGCCTCAGTTTCCTGGTGGTGAATCTGAATTATTGAAATATATTTTCGATAAATTAAGATACCCAACCATTTCTCAGGAAAACGGTGTTCAGGGTAAGGTTTATATTCGTTTCGTTGTTTCTAAAACAGGTGAAGTTAAGGATGCTCAGGTTATGCGCTCTTTAGATCCATATTGTGATAAAGAAGCTCTCCGTGTAATTCGTTCTCTTCCGAGATGGATTCCTGGAAAACAAAATGGTGTGAATGTTCCAGTATATTATGTAGTACCTATTACCTTTAAACTACAGTAAAGTCATGAAGTCTTTCAAACTATATGTTTTGTTATTCTCTTTGTTTTTGTGCGCATGTAACACTAAAAATAAGGATGGAAAAACCGACACAATCACAACCGGAACAATTTCCATTGCTGTAGATGAAGGTTTTAAACCTATCATAGAAGAAGAACTGGCTGTGTTTGAAGGACTTTATCCAGAGGCTGATATTAAGCCAACATACTGTAATGAGGTTGATGCTATAAATAGTTTATTAAAAGACAGTGTGCGGTTGGTTGTTACCACTCGCAGACTGTCTTTAAAAGAAACCCAATCCTTAAATAGCCGAAAGTTTTTCCCTGTAGAAACAAAATTGGCTATTGATGGTGTTGGTTTGATTGTTAATAATCAAAATCCAGATTCCCTGATAACTGTTGAACAGGTAAGGAAAATCTTAACTGGTGAGATCACAAAATGGAAAGATATTTATCCTAATTCTAAATTAGGAGATATTCAAGTCGTTTTTGATAATCCAAATTCTAGCACAGTTCGTTTCGCTAAGGATTCTATTTGTTTAGGAAAGTCTTTTGCAAGTAAACGAATTAATGCTCAAAAAAATAATTTACAGGTCTTTGATTATGTTTCTAAAACGCCTAATTCAATTGGAGTTATTGGAGTTAATTGGCTCGGTGTAAGAAGTGATACAACGAATTTGTCTTTTAAAAAGGACGTTCGGGTATTGGCTGTTAGCGAAGAAGATGTTGCAACGCCAGCTAATAGTTTTAAACCTTATCAAGCCTATTTGGCTTTAGGTGATTATCCTTTTTCACGTGATGTATATGTCATAGTAACTGATCCACGTCAAGGATTACCTTCTGGCCTATCTATCTTCTTAACTACAGATCGCGGTCAAAGAATTATTCTTAAATCCGGTTTAGTTCCAGCAACTCAGCCGGTTCGTATAGTAACTGTAAAAGATGAATTTTAATTAATGATTAAAAATTGCAATGTGATGAAATGTAACTTACTATTTTCTTCAATCCTCTTTTTGACAAGTTTTGCTTTTAATTTGTCTCCTCTTCAAGCGAAGGACAGTGAAGGTGTTTCTTTCTATAAAGCAGGTTTTCCAAAACAGGCAAAAAACCTTTTGTTTCAGGAATTGAAATCTAATTCTTCAAATTCTGCTGAAACATGTTATTTTTTAGGTAATGTTTATTTTGGAGAAAGCAAAAAAGATTCAGCCTCTTTTTATTATAAAAAGGGTTTGTCTTTTGATGCTCAGAGTGCCTTGAATAATATTGGTCTAGCTAAGTTACAGATTAAATCAAACCCAACTCAAGCAAAGGAGGCAATTGACAATGTTTTAAAAGGTAAAAACAAGAAAAACGTAGACCTTATCCTTGAGGCAGGACGTGCTTATTTAGAAAATGAAGAACTTTTAGCTACAAATGATTATTTGGAGAGAGCTCAAAAAATAACAAGAAAGTATGCTCCTGTATTTGTTTTAGCGGGTGATATTTTTGAAGCAAAGAGAGATGCTGGTCAAGCATGTAGTATGTATGAGCAGGCTATTCTTTTTGATGCAAATTGCCGTGAAGCATATATAAAATATGCTCGTGCTTATCGTGACGTTAATAC
>JAGOIO010000105.1 GCA_017995595.1 bacterium
CAACTTCAATTTGCAATATTCAAGGCTCTTTTTTATATTTATAAATATAAGCCTGATGCAATTTTTGGAACAGGAGGATATGTTTCAGCTCCTGCACTTTTTGCTGGAACTATGGCGGGCGTTCCTTTTATGATTCACGATTGTGATGCTCAACCGGGAGTTGTATCAAAATATATTTCTCCTAATGCAAAATGCGTTTCTTTAGCTTTTGAAAGTTCCAAAAAGTTTATGAAATCTAATAATTTTCATGTAAACGGAAATCCGATAAGAGAAGAATTCAAAACTTTGTCAAAAGAAGAAGCAAGAAAAGATTTAAACCTTGAAAATAAGTTGACTCTTTGCATTATGGGTGGCTCTCAAGGTGCAAAACAAATAAACACAGCTTCTGTTGAGATTTTAAAATATTTGTCTGAAACTTATAATATTCAAATTATTTTTCAAACAGGAAAAAAGAAATTTGACGATGTAATAAAAAGATTAAAAGAAATTTATCCCGAGTATGAAAAGGATAAAAATTTAATAGTAAGACCGTATTTTGATGAAATGGCAAAAATATTAAAAGCTTCAGATATAGCAGTTTCAAGAGCTGGCTCTTTGAGCTTATCTGAATTGTGTGCTTGTTCTGTTGCTTCAATCTTAATTCCATACCCTTATGCTGCGGCGGATCATCAAAGAAAAAACGCAAAATTTATGGTGGAAAAACGTGCAGGTTTGTACTTAGAAGATGCTGATACGACAAAAGATACTTTGCTTATTGCTATTGAACAACTTCTTGATAACAAAGAGAAACTTGCACAAATTCAACAAAATGCCAAGGCTCTTGCAAAACTTGATGCGGTCTTGGATATCGTAAAACAATTAAAAGGAATAGTAAAATAGTTTTGGAAATTTATGAAAAAGCAGAAAAAATATTAACTTCTCAAGGTAAATTTTATATAAATTTAGGTTTAGACAGAGTTTTAGCTTTTTTAAAATTAATCGGAAACCCTGAAAAAAACTTAAAATTTGTTCATGTTGCGGGAACAAACGGAAAAGGTTCTGTCTGTGCAACATTGAGTTCTGTTTTAACTTCCGCAGGGTACAAAACAGCATTATTTACAAGTCCGCATATATTTGATTATACAGAAAGATTTAAAATTGATAATAAAAATATTTCAAAAGAACTTTTTGCAAAACAAGTTTTTGAAATATGCGAATTGGCAGAAAAAAATAATATTCATCTGACAGAATTTGAAATATTAACTGTTTTGGGTTTTAAAATTTTTGCAGAGAAAAATGTCGATATTGTTGTTTTGGAAACAGGTCTTGGCGGAAGATTTGATGCGACAAATGTTATAGAAAAAAATCTTTGTTCTGTAATTGTACATATTGATTTTGACCATACAGAAAGACTTGGCGATACAATTGAAAAAATAGCTTTTGAAAAAGCAGGAATCATAAAAAAAGGCTGTCCTGTAGTGATAAATGGGAATAATTTTGGAATTGACGTAATAAAAACTCGAGCAAAAGAACAAAATAGTGAAGTTATAATTGCAGGGGAAACGCCAAATTTTCTGTTTAAAAAATCTGCATTACAAGGGTTATGGCAAAAGGAAAATTTGGCTTTGGTGCTTGAAGTCTGTAAGATATTAAACAAAAATGGATTTAATATTTCTCAAAAAGCTATAGAGAAAGGGTTTGAAACAGTAAAACACCCTTGCAGGTTTGAATATAATGAACAAAAAGGACTTGTTGTTGACGGAGCTCACAATCCTAATGGTGCAAAAGCTTTAAGAGAAAGTCTTGATTATTATTTTAAAGATAAAAAAAAGAGATTTATTTTTGGTTGTTTAAAAAACAAAAAATATTCAGAAATGATGAAAAATTTATTTAGAGAAGGTGATGAAATTTATTTTTATCACTATGATTACCCAAATTCAAATGATATAGAAACATTGCAAAAAGCTTGCGAATTTGAATCAAAAGATTTTTCACAACTAAAACTTCCGTTAAAAAAGGAAGAAAATGTAATAACAGTAGTGTGCGGTTCTTTTTATATGATAAAAGAACTAATGGAAAAAATTGGCTAGAAGTATTACATAACTAAGTATTTAGTGGAATGAAACACGCAATTCAAAAGGGTATGATGAGAATGTAAATCCTCAACTCTTCTGATTGCTTAGTGTGCCACTGAAAAATTGCAATTTTTCAGTGGTTTTTTTTATTAAAAATAAAAAGTCAGAACAACCTGCTCTGCTAAATTTTAACGAAGTTTTTTGTACAAAGGTATAAATTCACCTTAAGCATAATTTTCATACCGTTAAGAGCTTAACAAAGCCTTGAGAGTTTATCTTTGTCTCTTGTCCAACTTCTAAAATCATAACCTTTGTTTTCTTGAACAAATTGTTCAACATTTTCTTTTTGTGTAATTTTTAGCTTATCTATAGATTTTGGAAAAATACAAATTTCTCCAATCCCGCCTTCTGCCATTTCTAAACCGTCAAATTCAGGATTTGCTTTTATAAATTCTTCTTGAGCTAAAGATATATTTTTAGCTTCTTTTTCGCTAACAATTTTGAAATTTAATGAATTTAGCCCCGAAACAGTATAAATAGTTGGATTTGGGTTTTCTAACGGCTTTGTACTTCCAAAATGTAATGGAGCATCTTTGCTTCTAATATTAGCAAAGTATGGTGCTGTCCTTTTACTCCTTGAAAGATATAAGCCTTTTCCTCTTTTGCTTAAACCTTCACCGTTACCGATTTTTTCGGCATTAAATTTATTAAAATCAAATGGAGAACCGTGAAAAGCAATATCAGAGTTATGATTTTCTAAATCTTTGGTAATAGTTTTTTCAAATTTATCAAAGTTTAATTTAAAATCCTTTGAATTAAAAATAGTTTGGGGCTTCGTACAAAGAATTTTTTCAACATTTGCAGTCTTCAAATACTTACTAATTGTTTCAATACTACCAATTTTAATCATAAAATAACCACCAAAATCTAACCCTATATTCATGTAAAGTCTTTTTTAATAAAAAAATTGCTATAAAAACAAAAAAAGACGAAAGCTTTGAAAACAAAACTTTCGCCATGTAACTTTAATATAAAAAAGTTTATGCCACTTTTAAGTTTAAACCTAAAGTTTTTAATATTTTTGCTAAAGTATCCAATTTAGGTATTCTGTTTCCATTAAAGATATCATAAAGTAAGGCTCTATCAATACCTGCCTTTTTACAAAATCCGGAAATACTGTCTCTTGATTTTATAACAGCTTCAAGTGAACGGAAAAAAGCATTAAAATCTCCATCTTGAATATATTGAGATAAACTTTCATTAATATATTCTTTTTGGAATTCTTCATTTTTTAATTGTTCTATAACAAAATCATTAAAATCAGACATTTTTTACACCAAAACTTTCATTAATATATCTTTTTGCAAGTTCAATATCTCTTTCTTGATTTGATTTATCACCTGCATTTAATAACAAAACTACTGTTGTATCTTTTATTGTATAATAAATTCTATATCCTTTACCAATTGTAAACCTTAATTCATAAAGGTTTGGAGCTATTTGTTTATAATCTCCAAAATTATTATCATAAATTCGTTCAATTCTTTTAATAATTCTTATTTTTTTAGAATTATCTAAAGATAAGAGCCAGTCTTTTACGGGTTCTTTACCATTTTGCAACTTGAAAAATAAGATTTTTTTCATATTAATATTGTAGTATATTTACTACAGTTTGTCAAGAAGTAAAAAAAGACGAAAGCTTTGAAAACAAAACTTTCGCCATGTAATTAAAAAAGTCTTTTTTAAGAACCCTCTTGAACTGACATATTAGTAACTCCGCTATTCCTTGCGGTATCCATAACCTTTACGACAGCACCGTGAGAAGATTCCGGTGATGCTTCAATAAGCATTCCATCAGGTGAAGTTTGAGCTTTTTCTTTAATTGCACTGCCCAAGTCATTCACAGAAATTTCATGACCGTCCATAACATACGTATTATCTGCAGTTACTTGTACATCAATCATTTTTGTTTCTTTTGATGTAGATTTGTCAACCATATCAGGTACTGTTAAGTTTAAACCCTGTTGGTCAAGCATTGGTGCAATAACCATCATTATAATTAACAATACCAAAAAGATATCGGTTAACGGAGTGATGTTTATTTCATTAAATGTATCTCTATTTCTATCTTTCATTTTTTACCTTGCTTTTTATTTCTTATATTTTATTCAGTCCACTCTTTATCGGTAGAAGGTGTTTCTTGTTCAGTCGGTTGTTGCACTTGAGATTCAAGTTTTTGTTGTTCTTTTTTTGATAACGGTTCACCTGCGACGATAAGCTTTGTATATTCAGCATCTTGTGCAGAATTCATTATCTTCATAATTTCAGAACTTTTTGTTTTTTCATCAGCTTTTACAACAATTTCTTTCTTAGCAAGAGTTCCTTTTATTGCTTGAAGTTCATTTGTCAAATTTTCTGAATTTATTTCTTTTCCGTTCAAATACATTTTTCCGTCTTTTGTAACTGAAACGGTTGCACCTTTTTGTTCAACAGAAAGTCCGCTATTAATTTCAGGAACTTTTATTGAATTATCATTTGACTGAAATGTAGGTGCTACAACCATCATTATGATTAGCAGTACCAAAAAGATATCGGTCAACGGTGTTATATTTATCTCTGTAAACAGAGCATCTTTACCTTTATTGGATTTTAAAGCCATTTTTTACTACCTTCTATTTTAGTGTAATGTTAGAAGCTGATTGAAGAGAAACGTCATCTTCTGAGTCAACAAAGCTCAAGAATAACAATTTAATTAATTGGAAATCATCTTCAAATCTTTTAACAACAGATTGGAAAGAGTTGTAGAAAATAACGGCAACAATGGCAACGCCTAAACCAAAAGCAGTAGCGATTAAGGCAGAAGCGATACCGTAAGCAACAGCAGAAGATTGATTACCTTGAGCAGATAAATCCTGGAAAGTATAAAGGATTCTGACAACAGTACCAAACAAACCTAAGAAAGGAGCAACACCACCGATTGTACCCATAATAGTTAAATAATGTTCCAATTTTCTTGTAGCTAAGCTTTCAGCAATATCAAAAGAACGAGAAAAGCCTTTCTTTTGTTCAGAGAATATTCTTACAGCTTCTTCTGTAACTTCACCGATAACACCGCCTAATTGAACGGCTAAATTTTGAGCTCCGTCAAGATTGTTTCTTGCTAATTCTTTTTGTAATCTTGGGATAAAAGAAACAACATCTCTTTTGTTTCTTCTGTAGAAAGAAAATCTGTTAACCGCAACAGTAATAACCAAAATTGAACAAATCAAAATTGGTAGTAACACTGCCCAGTCTTGTCCGATTGAATGTAAAAGTAAATCCATAGTTTTTTATTCCTCTTTTTTTTGTGTAATAACTTTTTATTTTGTTTAAGTCAGGCAAAAGCCTGAAATTATTTTTTAAATTAGTATCCTGTTGCACCAAAGACGTTGTAATCAAA
>JAGOIO010000106.1 GCA_017995595.1 bacterium
ATATATATATGGAGCATAAATACGAAGCCTTTACTGTAAGAAATAAAACTTTTATAGTAAAGTTAGATTATAATGATATTTCTAATGATTTTGATTATCATATGTATATAAGGCATCTTGTTACTCCGGAACAAGCGATAAATGCGTATTTTCATAAAACATCTGAAAAGTATAATGAAAAATACGATAGATATGAACTATATTGTGAAAGCTCTGATATATTTGTATATTACTCATATTTAAAAACAAAAAATATATTACTGATAACAGCTTTTTTTAAAGGAGAATAATATGGAACAAAAATTTATACCAAATGTAGGAATAGCAAAAGTTACTGATTACTTGCCTGATAATGATGAATTATTAAAAATCTCAGAATTTGAAAAACAGGCAGAAAAAGATATTGAGAAGATAAAAAATCGTGGTGGTAAACGTTTGGGGGCTGGGCGAAAATTGAAAACGGGTTTTGCTTTAAGCTTTCAGATAAGGGTATCTGAACAGGAAAAAGAATTTATTAAATATGCAAGGGAACATCATTTAAATTATAAAGCACTTATGACTAATGCTGACTAAAGTCTTTTTATAAAATTTTATTAATCCTTTAAGTTATTTTTAGTAATAAGTCTTCCATTGCTAATTGGTCGTGAAGTCCTGCTGAGATTTCTTGTCTTGATTTCTCTACAATTTTTAAATCTTTTAGAATCTTTATTTTGACAAGTCTATTGTCAATATTCGATTTTAAAAGGTTTAACAGGTAGTTTTGTACTTCATTTAAAACTTTTTCCCCACCAATTTCTTTTGATAAAGCCGTTAACTCATCTGCAATATTAAACGCTTCTTGTCGTTCAAAGTCAAAATAGTCGCCAAAAATGGTTTCAATATCAGAGTAATCTTTACTTATTTCAGTTTTATTCGGTACATAAAAGCTTTGTGAACGAGAAATTATTGTCGAAATAAGGTCATTTTTATCTCTTGTCAAGAAGAAAAATGTAGTATTTTCAGGAGGTTCTTCAATTATTTTCAAAAGAGAATTCGCCGTTTCTTCTTGAAAATTAAATTGATTTAAACCAAGAGGTGTCCATGAGCCGTCAATAATCTCCGCATCGCAAAAAATAAAAACTCTATGGTAATCTGATGTTGTCATCAATGTATTTTTGACAAATTGTGATTGTTTCACAGAAATTACGGTTTTTGATTCATCGTCTGTCGGCTTATTATTTATTTTGGATATCGTCAAAACTGCCGGGTGTGTTCCTGTTTCTATCCATTGGCAGTTTAGGCAAGTGCAGTTTTCATCGCAATCTTCCGAGCAATTTAAAAGTCTTGATATTTCTGTTGCAATTTTGTATTGAGCTGAAATATCTGTTCCGTAAAAAAGAATGCTGTGTGATATTGCTCTTGTTTTACTCTTTAATCCGTTTTCAAAATAATTTGTTAAAAACGGGTAGTTTTCCTTTAAATTACTTGAAAACATTATTTGTTTCCTAACCAACGCATAACTTTATCCAAAATACCTTCATCTTCTTCAACCATATTAACCTTTTCAAGCTTATCTATCTTAGCTTTTACTTGTTGGTATTCATCATTTACCGGAGACATAGATAAAAATTTCTTGTACATTTCAATAGATTTGTCTTTTACTCTATTCTTTTCGTAGCATTTTGCAAGATTTTTGACAAGTGTAATGTTTTTAGGCGTTAATTCATATAATTTTTCCAAATACATTTGTTCTTCTCTGTAATCTCCAATATTATTTTTAAAGTTTGCAATTTTTTCTAATGCAATTTTGTTTTGAGGCTCTAATTTTACAAGTTTTTCCCAATATTCTGCTGCTTGATATTTATTTCCTTCTTCGTCAAAAAGTTCACCCAAATTTCTTAGTAAATCTGCATCATCTTCTCTAACTTGTGCTGCCATCATGTATTCATTTAGTGCAACAGCTCTGTCGCCTCTTACTATATTGTATTTTGCCCAATTTATATGTGCTTCAAATTCATTCTTCATCTCTTCATAATTTAAGGCTCTCATTTGAAATGTAAGTGGTGAATTTTTTTGTAATTTATCATATTCATCAACAAATTCAAGACTCTTTTCAAATTCGTTTGAATTGAAATAATATTGTGCCATAAGTGAGTTATATTCTGCATCATGTTTGTATTTCGCAGATATTTCTTCCAATATTCCAAAAGCCTCTGAATTTTTGCCCTCTTGAAGCATACATTTTACTTTTACAAGTTCGTTTGTTGTTGTGCTAAAAGCTTTTTCCGGTTCATTATTTCTTATATAAAGTTGAGCGAGAGCTTCTTTTACCTTATCGGAGTTAAAGCCTTTTTCTACTGCTCTCTCAAGAATTGAAACTGCACTTGATAGTGCATCTTCCTTGATGTAAATATTTGAAAGATTTAAGTAAACTTCTTCAACGGCGGCATCAGTATCTAAAATTCTTAAATATTCATCAATGGATTGGTTATGTTTTCCGGTTTTTTCATAAAGATCAGCAAGCACAAATCTTGTTGATGCAATTTCAGCATCTTCATGCGTTTTATCCAATGCTTTTTTAAAATCGCTTATTGCATAGCTTAATTGTCCTGTTACAATGTGTAAATTTCCCCTTGAAATATAATATTTGTACCTGTCAGAACTTTGATACAAATCCATTAATTGTTCATAAGCCATAACATTTGATGCATCAAGTGTTAAAATTCTTGAGAAATGTTCAATTGCTTCTTCATTCTTTTTTAGAATTAATGCAACGTGTCCCAAGTGTTGTAAAACATCAATACTGTTTGGTTTCTTTTCATATAATCTTTTATATTCTTCGTACGCTTTATCGTACTGCTCATTTTCTTCAAATTGTTCTGCTGTACTTATACTCATGTTATCTCCTAATTATCTTATTATTTATTTTATAATTTTAATACAAAAAAGCTTCTCTGATATCAGTCGGTTATCTAGTTGTAAAGATTTTGTGATTTTTCTATTCCAAATTTCAAGTAATCTTCAATAAAAGGCTTTTTCAGAACGGTTTTTAGCGTTTCTAATTCTGTATCAGAAAATTTTTGTAGAACGAAGCTTTCTGATGGAATGTTTGGTTGAGGTCCTATTCCGATTTTTACTCTGTGCAGTTTGTTTGTTCCAAGTAAATTTATTATGGATTTAATTCCGTTATGTCCCCCATCAGAACCGTTTGCCCTGAATCTTAAAGTTCCCAAGTCTCTTGTAATGTCATCATATACAACCAAAATATCCTCTGTTGAAATTTTATAGAAATTAGAAACAGCAACAACTGCTTCTCCTGATAAGTTCATAAATGTAAGTGGTTTAACAAGGATAACGTCATCTCCGTTTACTTTTATTTTCGCAATATCAGCTTTGAATTTTTGTTCAGTTTTAAATGTTGCATTTTGCTCTTGTGCAAAGAAATCAAGAGCCATAAATCCTGCATTATGTCTTGTGAATAAGTATTTTGGTTCGTAGTTGCCAAGTCCGACTATAAGTTTCATAAATTTATCACCTTTTAAAATGTATTATATTTCTAATTTTAACTCAAATAAATATTACCGTGCAGGTTTGTCTGACTTGTGCATAACAAAAAGGTGAAAAAAGTTTAAGAGTATAATATCACGAATACCTATTTTGTGAGGAGAGGGGAAAATATGACTACAAAAAATAAACCTATAATTCAAGAAAAGAGTTCTCAAAAAGTTGCAAAATTTTTGGAAAAAACGGGATTACACAAAAAAGATTTTGCGGAAATGATTGGTGTAACGCTATCCTATGTTTACAATCTAATAGACAATACAATACCTTTTTCAACACGTTCTACTACCTTGGAGCGAATAGCAACGGTGATGGAAATAGAGCCTGAAGACTTTGAAGAATATAAAATTCCTCAAGAACCTATTTTAATAGATGAATCAGTAGAGTTCTTGAAAGATAGTATTAAGAATAAAAGACTTTCTACTGTGAATTTTTTGAAAGCGTTTCCTAGAAAAAAACGTCTTGAAATTGTTGATATAATAAGAGGAGCATCACCATTACCTATTGATTTTAAAGAACTTGTAATGATAGCCCAAGTTTTGGATTTAACAAAAGAAGAACTCTATCCGCTTTGGGAAAAACGATTAAAACAGGTACTTGAGTCAAGCGGAATGAATATAAATTCAAACTCTGCATTATTAAATTCTATGTTTAGTTGTGCCAAAAAGTACATAAATCTTAAATAAATTTAATCTCTGAAAGTTAGATTGCCGACATCGAGAAAACCACTCTATGTCGGCTTCTTTTATAAAAATCTCCCCTGAATGATGTATTTTCTTTCTTAATAAAAGCTTTACATTAATTAAACTATTTACACATAAGCAATCTGATTGTATTATTATAAAGTAAGACTGTATTTTTATGGTCGGATTGTGTAAACAGTTAGTAATTTTCTTGGAGGCGTTTTGGCCGAACAATTTATAATAAAAGGCGGAAATACATTAAAGGGCGAAGTCTCAGTTGGCGGAGCAAAGAATGCTGTATTGAAGCTTATGGCAGCAGCCGTTTTAGCAAAGGGTGCTACAAAGATATATAATGTTCCTGCATTGACCGATGTAAATATTATGCTTAGCGTAATTGAAGGTTTGGGAACAAAAATAGATTATGACAAAAAAGAAAAATCTGTTGTAATTGATGCTTCAAATTTATCTTCAATTACAGCAAAATATGAATTAGTAAGTAAAATGAGAGCTTCATTTATTATTCTTGGAGCTTTAATTTCCAGATGTAATGAGGCTATTGTCGCTCTTCCCGGTGGTTGTGCCATTGGTGAAAGAAGAGTCGATTTCCACATAAAAGGTTTGGAAGCTTTGGGTGCTACTATAAAAATCGAAAACGGTTATGTTCATGCTAAGGCAAAAAAACTTGTAGGTGCTGATATTTATCTTGATATCCCGTCAGTTGGTGCTACTGAAAACTTGATGTTGGCTGCAATTTCTGCTGAGGGTGCAACAAGAATTCAAAATGCAGCCCAAGAACCTGAAATAATTGATTTAGCTAATTTCTTAAATACTATGGGTGCTGATGTTTCTGGTGCAGGTACTTCTGAAATCGTTATTAACGGTGTTCCAAATGAGTCGCTTCACCCGATTGAATATACTACTATTCCTGATAGAATTGAAGCCGGTACTTATATGGCAGCTGTTGTTGCAACTCATGGTAAGGCTATTATCAGAAATGTTTTCCCTGGTCATTTGACTTTCTTTAACGATAAATTGTTAAAAATGGGTGCTAATATAAAATTAATTGAGCCAACGGCATTAGAGGTTTCTTGTAAAGGAAGGTTGAATGCTATTAATTTTGTAACTCAACCGTACCCTGGTTTCCCTACTGATTTGCAGTCTATGGCTATGGCTTTACTTACAACTGCTGACGGTGTTGGAATTAT
>JAGOIO010000107.1 GCA_017995595.1 bacterium
ATTTTTTCCAAAGATGCATTTAATTCAGCTTCAATAATCGGTTTAGAAAGAAACTCTCTTGCCCCAGCCCTCATAGCCTTTACAACCAAGTCTGCGGAATAATCATCTGAAGTTACTATAATTTTGCACGTTTTGTGATTAACGGCAATTTTACTTACAATATCTATTGCCAAGTCAGTTTTTTGTGAAATATCAACAATAACAATAGACGGACGTAATTCTAAAACAGCATTATAACCGTTAACCAAATCTGAATAACTTCCAATAACTTGAGTAATATCAGTTTTTTTCAAAAAAGAAAACAATAATTCCAATGATTGCTGTTCTGTATCTATTATTAATGTAGGTATTTGATTTATCATAACTCCGTCCTGTCAGCATTTTTCTCTGCTTCTATTATCTTCGGTGTAATAAAAATTACAAGTTCTGTATCTTTTTTCTCGTGTGTTATATTTGAAAACAAGAAACCAAGTCCAGGAATATCTCCAAGCCAAGGAATTTTTGCTACAGATTTTGAAGAATTATTAGATAGCAAACCTGCGATAACAAGGGTTTCTCCGTCTGCAAGCTCAACTGTAGTGTCCACTTTTCTGGTTTTAAAACCTGGAACTCCTGATGAACTTGTATATGAACTATCTATTTCAGAGACCTCCGGTGATAATTTTAATACAATCCTATCTGATTTTTCAAGTATAGTTGGAGTAAATTTTAAAATTACACCTGTTTCTTTGAAAGTATAAGCGACATTTCCATAAGAGCCTGTTGATGATGGAACAGGAACTTCATTACCGACATTAAAGCTTCCTTCTTTTCCGTCAACTGCCAACAATTTCGGCTCTGCCAGTATTTTAACATAACCTTTTGATTCAGCAGCATCTAACATGTAGGCAACTTTCGCTGATGAAGAAGAGAACAAATATTGACCACCAGAACCGCCAAATGATGCACTGTTCAATTTATTATACGTATTTGTCAAGCCCATCGTATTTGTAACAAATTCGCCATAATTTTGACCAACACAGAATTTTGAAGATAAAGTTCTTGTAAAATTCCTTGAAGCTTCTGTGATTTTCACTTCTAACAAAACTTGTTTTGTAGGACTTTCTGTTAAATCTACCAATTTCATATTATAAGCTTTAACAATATTTTCAATGTTATTTTTAACAGTAGTTGATGATACATGCCCTGACATAATCAAACCGTCATCAGTAAAGGTATATTTAATATTCTCGTTCGGAGCGACTTGCTGAATAGCTTGCATCATCGCATCTGTATCTTGTTGAACAACAAGATTAAAGAAAACAGGCTTTCCTGAATGTCCCCAAAATACAAGACTTGTACTCCCCGCCTTTTTCCCGTTCAAAAGAAGTTCTTTTGGAGAAAGCAATACAATATCTGCAATAGCAGGATTTGTAATTGAAATTCTTGTAACAGGTTCGTCAAATTTTATTAATTGAGATTTTCCGACAGTAGAATACAATTTTTCATTGTTATCCTTGTAAGGACTAACCGTAACTGCATGTCTTAAAATATCAGTTTTATCAGCACCAACAAATTGAGGAACAGGAGAATCCTTATAGTCAAAATCCGACGCAGATGCGAATTGCGACGTAATTAATGAAATTATAAATAATATTATTAAAAGTATTATACTTTTTTTCAAACTCAGCTCCTTTAGTTAAACGTAACCGTTGATTTTTGATTGGCCTGAATCATCTCAACAGTTGACGGCGAATGAGAAATTCTTGGTCTTGAAGGTTGAGGCAAACCTGATAAACCGCTACCGCCACCTAAATTTTTAATCGGAACAGAAGACGGCAAATACGGCAAAGATGATGGAATTGAGCCACCACCACTTGATTTATAGCTTTTCTTCTTTGGATAAGAATAATTTTGAGGGGCTACAGGTGTTGAATATGCCATATCATAATTTTGTGCAGGAGCAGGCTTTGAATGATGAATTGTCTTATCGTTTGGATTTCTTTCTACCAACATCAATTTACTCTTTGAAGCATTTGATATAAATGCTGAAATATCATTTGTAGCGACTTCAAATGTAATTGAAGTAGCAGTTGTAATATCAGGAGCAGAATTTGCAGGTTTTGAAGAAGAAGATGATGATGATGAATCTGAAGAAGAACCTTGAGTTGCCGTTGCAGATGAGCTATCAAATGAAACGATTCTTACACCCTCTAACTTCCAAGGAGAATCAGAAGCTGAGCTATAAACATCAACAACAGTACCGTCAGTCATTTTTTTTGACTTACCCTGAAAATTATCAGCAGGTAAAGTTAAAGCTCTATAACCGGGACGAAGTGCAATACTATCATTTGAGACCTTTGCTATATGATAAGAGGTAAACGTTTCACCGGCTTTTATATCCGCAAGTAAAACTCTGTTTACTACAGCAGAACGAGCATCAAATGCATCAGGTTGCTTTGAATCAAAATCTTTAAATTCAATATCGGCATCAGAAACAAGCTCTCCGGCTTTCAAATCCTTTGTTGCAACCGCATAAGTAAAAGTTTCTGCACCATTTCCGCCATCTCTTAACTGCATTTGTTGAATTAGCTGTTTTTGTTGAGCAAGTTGCTTACTCATTCCGTTAAAAGAAGCGTACGAAAGTATCGTTACAAAAAATGCAATTGTAACGGCTATTATCATTTTCTTTTTGTTTATATTCTTTCTCATCTTCGGTCTTTTTCAAATTCTTAACTTATAGCACTACTTCCTCAACTACATTTTACTATATTTAGCGATTAATCTCAAATTAAATCGTAAAATACTACATGTTTTTAAGTAAAAGACCGCAAACCCCTATCTCATAAGGGTTTTATAAATGAGATGAATTTAATATTTGTTACAAAACTTATTTTTTGACAGTTAAAAGGACTTCTGCGAGCTTTCCACCGCTTTTTTTAAACTTTATAGTTCTAACATCTCTGTCAACACTGGAATCGTATTCAGGTTTTTGATAATTAATCAAATATCGCATAAAAGCTTCACTATACATAAACCTTCACCATTTAAAAAACTTTGTTTAAAAGTTTTTCCTTTCACCAAAATATAAACACAACACTTATATTCATGTAAAAACATTTTGGCATAAGAAATTGCCTGATTTTCAGAACTACTTTAAAAATAATTTTATAATTTCCCAATCAGATGGTTCATCAACTTCATAGAGAGTTTTTTGAGACATTTCCCAAAAAGAAATTTTGCCTGAAATTCTACAATTTGACTCCAGAATTTTTTTTCTTGAGCTTATATAAAACGCACCATTTTCTATAAAATACCCTTCCCAATCCTGTCGTCTGGGGCGTTTTTCGGGATTATAGTTTTGAGGAGTTCCATTGATATTCCACAAAAACTGATAATTTTTAACCGCCGAAATTAAAGAATCAGAATGTTCACCTTCAAGCTTGTTAACTGCACCATCAATATCTTTTGCTGTTGTCAATGGTGAAGTAGCCTGTAGAAATACCACTTTTTCAAATTCGTAATTTTTACAAAATTCAACCAAAGCAGATTCTGAAGTCGCAGTATCTGTAGCAGTTTCAGGTGAACGAGAAATTACAACAGCTTTTTTAAAGTTCAAAGCCTCAACCGCTGATTTTATTTCCTCACTATCAGTTGAAACATAAACTTTCTCAACAGATTCAGCTTCTTCACAAGCTTTTAAGGTATAAAAAATAAGTGGCTTTCCATCAAGCTCCATAATATTCTTATTTTTAATACTTTTACTTCCGCCTCTTGCAGGAATAAAGCCAACAATCTTCATAATTAAGTTTCCACATATCCGATATAAGGAATATTTCTGTAATAACCCTCATAATCAAGTCCGTAGCCAACTACAAACAGATTTTCAATTTCAAATCCGGCAAAATCAGGTTGCATATCATTTTCACGTTTTGATTTTTTATCCAAAAGAGAGCAAAATCTTGTTGTTTTTGTATTAAATCTATCATTTATTAAATCAATTAAAAATTTAGCTGTAATACCTGTATCAATAATATCTTCTATAATCAAAACATTTTTACCGTTTAAATCGGGAAGATTTATATCAACAGGATTAACTTTACCTGAAGAAGAAAAAGCTGTTCCATAACTTGAAAGCCTTATAAATTCCATTCTAACAGGCATAGTAAGATATTTTGCAAGGTCAGTCATAAACATAACAGAGCCTTTTAGAACACAAATCAGAGAAATTTCTTCATTTTTGTAAGTTTTATTTATTTCCTTTGCAAGCTCTTGAATCCTCGTTTGCAATACTTCTTCTGAAAATAACTTTTTAATTTCTTTTTCTAATAATTGCATTTTTCTATCCTTAATTTCCATGTACCAATTCTACAACATGGGTTGGAATATCCTCGACTTTCAATGTATTACTAAGCCCTACGCCAACAACCCACAAAACTTCTTTTTCATTACAAAGTAATAATAACTCATCTCTTTCTTCTTTTAAAACCCCTTTTGAGTTGAGATATTTTTTCAATTTCATTTTTCCACTCATTCCGAAAGGCGAAATAACATCACCGTTAAACCTATGACGTAAAACGAGATTTTCAAAGTTTTCCAGTTTTATAAAGGCTTTAAACGCATCTGCTTTTGGAAAACTTGCAGGAATTTCTTTCCCGAATTCTTTAATAGATAGGATATAATCTGAATTTGGGATTTTGTATTCGCCACACGTTGGAATTGAGAGTTCCAGATACTGATACGATTGAGTTCTGTTCCCCACCAGCATTATATAATCTGAATTTGCAAAAATCCACAAATCTTTAGCAACAGAATATTTAGAACCTGCCTTTGAATCAAAATTTTCTTTTATAAAGTCGAGGATATTCAAAACTTTTTTATAGTCATAATCCCAGCCCTCACGAAGACAAACATCATAAATAATTTTTTGCATAATTTCTTTTGAAAGCTTTTTAAAATTTGCAGTAATTATTTTTTTATCATCATAAATAACTTTTTTTACAATTTCCAGATATTCTTCAGCGATTTTACTTTCATCAATAGCTGTTTGAGCAAGTGAAACGATAGATTTTTCATAATTGTAATTAAGTTCTTTGAATTTTGGCATAATATTATGTCTTATAAAATTCCTGTTATATTTTGTATTTTCATTAGAGGAATCTTGATTTGCAATTAAGCCCTTTGAAATACAATAAGATTCTGTCTCTTCACGTGAAATTTTCAATAGTGGTCTGTAAAGTGCAACACCCTCACGCATACTTGCAGGTAGAATTCCTCGCAAACCGTTTATCCCTGTGCCTTTTATAATACGATAGACAAGAGTT
>JAGOIO010000108.1 GCA_017995595.1 bacterium
AAGAATCCTCTTTTTTGTTGAAAAATTGTTGAAAACTTGTTCTTTTTAGTAATGTATGTTAAAATAATCGCATAAAATAGAAAAATAATACATTCAGGGTCTTTATTAGCCAAAAAAACAGAGAAACCTTTAATATTTAACAAAAAAAATTTTTTAACAAATTAACAACATGGAGTTAAGAGAAAATGAAAATTAGAAATCTAATTTCTACGGTCGCCGTACTTTTATTTGCTCAAAATTTAGCGATAGCAAATAATACACCAGTAGTAAATACTCCCATATATCAACAAAGAATTGCATTTGCAGATGTAACGACATGGGACGAATTAACATCGGCAGTAAGTACAAATACAGAAGTAAACGTAAAAAAAAATATTTCTTCTGTTGGAACTCCGATTGGAGCAAGTCGTGTAGATTCAGAAATAAATTTGAACAATCACACAATAGATGGAGCTGTAAGAGAAAACAGTTGTAATTATGCACCTTTTCAAAATACGAATGGTCATTCTTTGATTCTGAAAAATGGTACAATATCAAATTTTAGTACAACAGATGATTCCACAACAAATCCATATCATGGTGGAGTTATTTTTAATAATGGTGCAGATTCTATTTTTGTTGCACTAAATACGACGTTCTCAAATAATACAGTAAAAGGTGTACCAAATAGTTGGGGTGGTGTAATTGCCAATCTTAACAGTTATGCTCCACAAATAGATATTGAAGGTTCTTCTTTTATCGGAAATATCGCAAATGATGAAGGCGGAGCAATTTTTAATGCATCTTCTAATAGTGATAATAAAATTGTGGATTCATATTTCCAAAATAATAAAAGTTTAACAAAGACAGGTGGAGCTATTTATAATACAGATGGAACTTTATCTGTTGAAAATTCATATTTTTACGAAAATACAGCAGTTGGAGCAGGTGCAATAAAGAATGACAATTCTGGAAATCTTACAATAAAAAATTCGATTTTTGATTCAAACAGTTCAACAGATTCAACATTAGGCAACGGTTCAGCTATTTATAATGACGGAATTTTATCTGTTGAAAATTCTACTTTTAAAAATAATAAAAATGCAACAGGAACAATTGGAACAATTTATAGTTCAGAGGGAGAAATTTCTTTTTTAGGAAATACGTTCACAAATAACGAAATAAAAAATAGTGCTGATGTTTATTTAACAAATGGATTTATCCAAAAATTTGAAAATAACACCTTTACAAATTCTTTAACAGGAGCAACTGATAGTTCTGCAATATTTTTAAATAATACTGGTTCATCAAAGAGCATACAAGCAAATACAATTTCAAATTACACAAACGGTATAAAAATAACAAATGCTTCACAAGTGTCTGTGTCAGATAATAATATTTCAAATACAACGTATGCTTATTATATTGATGGTGATACAGCAAATTCTAGGGCTATGAATGCAAATGTTACTATTCTCGCAGAGAATGAAGATAATACTTATAGTAATAATACTTATGATATTTATGCAAAAAATGCCTCAATTCGATTAACAGAAGCAAAGGACAATCAAACTTTAAGATTTAATGATAAAACAGCTTTTTATAACTGTAATATTAATTTACAACTTATTTCAAATATAAACAATAGTAAAATAGTGTTAAATAATACAATGAATCTTGATAATACCTCTACATTAAGATTTATAAGTGAAAAATTACAACTTGGAGATTATGGAAACACAACACCAACAAACAGTTATATTAATGGTGGAACGGTATTTTTCATAGGAGGAGAAATTAACTCAATAAACGGAGTTATTGATAGTGCAACTACTCCGGCAATAAACATAAAAGATTTAACAATAAGCTCAAAAACAACTATATCTATGGATTTAGGCGATTATTTTAAAATAGAAAATGACCCTGTATTCGCAGGTGCAAATGCACAACTTGGTGCCGTAAATGTTGTTTCAGATGTAGATGATGCCTCTGTTGCTTTTTCAAACAAAGCGGAGTGGATAAGCGGAAATGCTGTTACTTATACAAATAATGCAAGATATGTTTTTACTCCGTCATTAGGTGCAGAAACTTTATCAATAGATAAATCTTCTATAACAGAAAGTTTAAAGACAGCATTAACAACAGATGAGCATAATTTTTCTTCAATAACTTCATTTTCAGCCACATCTGATTATTCTGGTGATGGTGGGCAAATCAATGAAAATACATCAATATTTAATATTTTTGGAAACAACAAAAATATTGTAATAAATACAATGCCAATAATAAAAACAGGTGAAAGTCAAATTTTAAATATCTATAACGTGAAAAATTTAGAAAGTTCAACAGGACAAATGCTTTCTAATGATAGTGGAACAGTAAATATCTATGATACAACGATATCAAACGGTAGAATTATAAATACATCAACAAATACATCTACTGATAAAAGTTGTATAAACTTATTTAATGTTAATTTAAAAACAGGTGCGGATATTAAATTTTATCAAACTATAACCGGTGCTCAAAATGCAAAATTGAATATATATAATTCAAAAATAGAAAATGCAAATGTAAACGGAAATATGTTTTATATTGCAAGACAAGGTGGAATGGGTGATTCCACTTTATTTGTCCAAAATTCATCAATTAGTGGAAATAATGCGAGTGATAATATTATCAAAAATGAAAAGGCAATAGTAAACATTGAAGATTCAGATTTTAAAAATAATACAGTAACAAACGGAAATCCGATTTTTAATACAAACTCGTTAGAGATTGATTCCAACCAAAAAGATGTTACTTTTAGTGGAAATACAGCAGCTGGTACGCCTAACGATATTTTCTTAGCTACTGATTCTTCATGCTTATATATAAATCCAAAATATGCAAACAGAACAATTACCTTGGCAGATGGAATAGCTTCTGATGGCTATGAGCAACAGCAAATAGTCCAAGAGGGACCCGGAACATTTGCTCTTGGAGGTGATAATTCAACATTTGGTGGAACAAATGCTGCAACGTTTTCTATAGAAAACGGTACAGTGCAAATGCTTTCAGGTTCAACATATTTTGGTGCAAATACAACAACAAAATTTTCAAATAAAACATCTTTTTCAATTGCAAATGGAACTTACGAATCAGGCTTTAATTTCGGTGGAGGTTTTGTTTCATCACCAGAAGAGACAGATTCAACTATAGAATTTTCAATAGATGCAGATATGACAACAGGAAATCATGATAGTATTTCGCTTTCAACAGCTCAAATGACAGTTGGAAACTGGGATAGTACAACAATTGCACTTAATCCGAAATTAACAGGTTTGGGAACTGTAACCTCAAAAGAGTTCTCAGGAATATTAAATGAAGAATTGAGAAATAATGTTTCAAATGTAAGAGTAGCACATTCTCAAATAATGACACCGATATACAGATATAATTTAAGTTATGATAAAACAGAAGATATCTTGTCAGTAGCATTATCTGGAGGAAATGTCGGAGGTGGAGCAAGTAATTACCAAAGCTTTAACCCATCTGTTTTGTCCGGTACAACAGGAGCTCAAACAGGAACATATCTTACACAAGTAAACAGCTATGAACAAGCTTTTACAAATGCAGATATGATAATGGCATTACCAAACGCAACAAGACAAGGAATGAAGTATGCTAACAGATACGCTTCAGTACAAGGTCCTGCAAATGGCGGAATAATATCATTTAACGATAGTCAAATACCGGAAGCTGAAAAAGGTCTATGGTTCAGACCGTATGCAACTTTTGAAACAATAGGACTTAAAAACGGACCTTCCGTTGGAAATGTAGCTTATGGAACACTATTGGGCGGAGATTCTCAAATAATATCATTGGCTCACGGTTGGGACGCAATTTATTCACTTTATGCAGGATATAACGGTTCTCACCAAACTTTTGATGGTGTTGGAATTTATCAAAACGGTGGTCAAATCGGAGGAAGTGCCTTATTTATGAAAGGTAAATTCTTTACGGGTTTGACAGCAAATGTTGGTGCAAGTTCAGGTGATGCTCATACTATGTATGGAACAGATAATTTTACAATGCTTGCAACAGGCGTAGCTTCAAAAACAGGATATAATTTTGAAATTAATGAAGGAAAATTTATTATCCAACCAAGTTTCTTGATGTCTTATTCTTTTGTAAATACGTTTGATTATACAAATGCTGCAGGAGTCTCAATTCACTCTGATCCGTTAAATGCAATTCAAATTGTTCCTGGTATAAAATTTATCGGAAATACAAAGAAAAGTTGGCAACCTTATGCCAGCGTGCAAATGGTTTGGAATATTATGGATAAAGCAAAATTCTTTGCAAATGATGTTTCTTTGCCAGAAATGAGCGTAAAACCATATATACAATATGGATTAGGCTTGCAAAAGCGTTGGGGTGAAAAATTCACAGCTTTTGGAGAAGCGATGATAAGAAATGGCGGAAGAAGTGGTATAGCACTACAATTTGGCTTCCGTTGGTCTTTGGGTAAAGGTGCAGGAACAAAGGGAAAACCTTCAAATGACAATGTTTAAAGACATAATCAAAAAATAAATAATAAAATGGTGATTGAAATTTTTTTAATCACCATTTTTTCTAAAAGGTCTCGTTGTCGCAAAAAATTTTTGTTTGTAATATATTGGTATTAAGATTTTTGTCGTATGCATTTTTGGAAAAGGAATAAGAATGACGTTTGAGAGTGAAAAAAAATATACATATTTTATAACAGGTGGAGGAACAGGTGGTCATATTTATCCTGCGGTTGCTGTTTTGGAAGAATTAAAAAAGGACTCTCAAACAAAAGATATTTTTTATGTGGGAAATCCTGATAATTTAGAATATGATATTACTCAAAAAAACGGATATAAATTTTTACCAGTAAAAATAAAAGGAATGCCGAGAAAAATAGGATTCGGTTTAATTCCTTGGGTAATACAACTTCAATTTGCAATATTCAAGGCTCTTTTTTATATTTATAAATATAAGCCTGATGCAATTTTTGGAACCGGAGGATATGTTTCAGCTCCTGCACTTTTTGCGGGAACTATGGCGGGCGTTCCTTTTATGATTCACGATTGTGATGCTCAACCGGGAGTTGTATCAAAATATATTTCTCCTAATGCAAAATGCGTTTCTTTAGCTTTTGAGAGTTCCAAAAAGTTTATGAAATCTAATAATTTTCATGTAAATGGAAATCCGATAAGAGAAGAATTCAAAACTTTGTCAAAAGAAGAAGCAAGAAAAGATTTAAACCTTGAAAATAAGC
>JAGOIO010000109.1 GCA_017995595.1 bacterium
TTCAAGTTCAAAAATTCTGGCAACAACATATTGACCGATACCAACACCTCTAAAGTGCGTCATTTTTACAAGAGAAATAACATCATACGCTTTTTCATTGACAAGATTATAAAATTCAAATCCGTTCTTTAATATCTTTTTAACTTCAAATATTGAAGATGTCGAGTTGGTTAAAGCTTTTAAAATAAGCTTAGCACCTTTAGTCAACTTTTTCTTACTTTCAAGAAAAATATCAATTATGCTTTTTGAATCAATATTTCTTTCAAAAATATAAGGCAAGCAAATAGACTGTATCTTTTCATCACTAACATCTTTTCCTGCACCAATTGTTGTCAAATATTCACTAAAATCGGCAGAAACTGCTTCGTCATTTTGAACAAAATCTGTTAACCCGTTTATAATTTCGCTTATAGTGCTAAATTTTTCAATAATATCCATTTTATCTCCTCTAGGTAAATCTATTTTAAAATAATAACCGCAGAATGTCTTGCGGTATGAGCGTTTTCTTTTCTATAAGAATAGAATAAATCAGTATTACAAGAAGTGCAATAGCCTGAAACGTCAATATTTTCGACACCACAACTCCTCAATTGAAGTTCATTTATCAACTTCAAATCCATGTTCATATTATCACAAACCAAAGAGCGTTCACATTCTTTGACAGAAGCCAACAATTTTTGTTTAACGTCCTCACCAACTTCGAAACAACATTTTGAAATTGCAGGCCCTATAAGAGCAACAATGTCTTTCGGGTTAGAACCGTATTTTGCGACCATTTTTTCTACCGTTTTAACTCCGATTTTCGCAACTGTACCTCGCCAACCGGCATGAGAAGAAGCAATTACTTGGTTTTTCTTGTCATAAAAAATTAGCGGAACACAATCTGCAAAATTCAGACCAATAGCGATTTTTCTTTCATTTGTAATAAGTCCATCACAATTTGGAAATTCAGATTTTTCCAAAAACCCATTTTGATTACGTTCAATAAATTCTACATTATCACTATGCGTTTGAACAGGGATAATAAGGTTTCTGACATCAATACCAAAGCCTTTTGCCACCAGCAGTTTATTATTTTCAAACTCAGATTTTAAATCTTCACATTCACCATATTTTAGAAAAATATCACGAGTTGTAAAAAATGCACAAACTTTTTCATCTTCAGAAAGTAGTGAAGATTTTAGCACCTTTTTCCCTAAAAAATTAGAAATTTTAAACATAGAATAATTATAAATGACGTATGAGTTTAAGTCAAAATATTACAGAGCGTCAACATACTTTATAATTTCTTGTGATTCATACATTTTAATATTGTTGTCAGTGTCAACCAAAAACGGAACTTGGTCAATACCGCCGATATTAAGGAGTTCGTCCATATTAACCGAATCAGAAACGTCCATACCTCTATAATTTATATTCTTACTTTCAAGGAAATCTACGACTTTTTTGCAGTAAGGGCAAGATTCTTTTTTGTATAACAATAACATATTTTTACCTCCATTTTGCTTATTATTATCAATAATAAAAAGCAAAAAATAAACTGGTCAATAAGGTAATATTTACAAAACGAAAATTATATTACAAGCATTGGCAAAAACGATAATACCATATTTTCACTATATTGCAAATATTCTTAAAATATGGTATCATCGTTATTATGTTTATATAACCAAAAGGTATTGGAATGATAAATAACAAAAAAGCATTCACTTTGGCAGAAGTATTAATTACACTAGGCATTATCGGTGTAGTTGCTGCATTAACTATACCTACATTAATGCAAAAGACTGAAGAAAAACAAACTGTTTCTCAACTCAAAAAAGTTTATTCAACTTTTTCAAATGCTTTTGGTTTAGCTGTGGAAGCAAACGGAACACCTGATACTTGGGGAATGACAACAAAAGAAAATGCAAATTCCCATATAATTATGGCAACTAATATGAAATCTCATTTGAATCTTCTGGCTGATTGCGTTGGAATGAATAACACAGATACTCTTAAAAAATGTGGCAATTATAATGTTAGCGATATCGGCTATGCAAGAATAATTTTATCTGACGGAACTTATGTCGCTTTCCGTAACTGGTCTGGAGATTGTTCTTGGAATGATTTTGGAGATTCTGAACAATTAAAAAATGTATGTGGCGAAATAAACGTTGACTTAAACGGAGATAAAAAACCAAATACCAGAGGAAAAGACCAGTTTCACTTTTTATTTACAAAATATGGAATTATTCCTTGGGGAGTTGCCAGTCAAACAAAAATGACATTTTCAACGCATTGTAACAGAAATACATTTGGACAAGTTCAAGACGGAGTCGTTGGGGGAACAGGTTGTGCAGCATGGGTTATTTATAATGAAAACATGGACTATTTGCACTGCGACGGCTTGAGTTGGGGTGGAAAAACAAAATGCGACTAATTGTAAACTACAATTTCAACATATTGAAATTGTACTAAAATAAATATATTTATCCTAAGCTATTCATCAAGCTTTCAAACTCTGGAAAAGATATATTCACCCATTCAAAATCCTTTATTAATATCTCTTTTTCACAAACCATGCCTGCAACATACATACTCATCGCAAGTCTATGGTCATGATATGTCTCAATTTCAGCATCACCTTTTAAATTCGTCTTACCGTTTATAATAAATCCGTCAGGTGTCTCTTCAATATCTGCTCCAACTTTTTTCAACTCTGTAACTATTGTCTTTATTCTATCAGATTCTTTATTCCTTAAATCTTGTGCGTTTCTAACAACCGTCTGCCCCTCGGCTTGCGTTGCAAGAACTGCAATTACAGGCAATTCATCAATAAGCCTTGGTATAATCTCGCCTTCTATATTAATACTTTTTAATTCTGAACTCTTTACTCGAATATCACCCATTACTTCGCCTGAAACAGTCTTTTTGTCAAGAATTTCAATATCTCCGCCCATTTGTTGAACAACTTTTATAATCCCTGTTCTCGTTTCATTCAAGCCAACATCATGCAATATTACCTCTGAATTTGGAATTATTAGTCCTGCCACTATAAAATATGCAGCAGATGAAATATCTCCCGTTACATAAATATTTTTTGGCTCTAATTCAGATTTTTTAATTGAAGCAAAAGGATCTCCGTCCTCATCAATTCCTGTTTTTATATCTGCTCCCATATATTCAAGCATTAATTCTGTATGATTTCTTGATAAATACGGTTCTATAACGGTAGTTTCGCCACTTGCGTTCAATCCTGCAAGCAAAATACAAGATTTTACTTGTGCAGAGGCAAGTTTTGATAAATATCTTATTCCTTTTAAATCTTTCCCGACAATTTTTAGTGGAGCATGCCCGTCTTTTGATTCTATGTTTGCACCCATTTGCGTTAAAGGTTCAACAACACGCCTCATTGGACGTTTTGAAAGGCTTTCATCTCCTACCATTATTGAATTAAAATTCTGTCCCGCAAGAATCCCTGAAATTAATCGCATTGACGTTCCTGAATTTCCACAATCCAACGCTTCGCTAGGTGCAATAATTCCATCTGTCGAATCAATTAACAACGTCTTTTCATCTTTAAACTCTGTTTTTATTCCAAGTTGCTTAAATATACCAAGTGTCGAAAAACAATCTGCTCCTTGTGATAAATTTTTTACAATACTTTTTCCTTTAGCAAGAGATGAAAACATTATTGCCCTATGCGAAATAGATTTATCCGCAGGAATAACGACTTCACCTTTTAATCTATTAGATTTTTTAACAGTAATATCCATATCTAAATTATATAACAAACAGTTGTAAATCAAGGAACATTGCAAGGTTAAAAGCACGTTTTTGTCCCAAAGATTTAAAAACGCAAAAAAAAAAGCCGACCTTTTGGGCGGCTACTAGACTTGGGGAGGAGGTTATGTGAAAAACCTTTACGGTCTTTCAACAATATATTTGTCGGCAAATAAACAAAAAACTTTAGTTATATCATACGTTTGATTTACAAAAATTAATATTTTCAAAAGGCAAGCGTTTTACACAATAAGGCACTAAATGCCTTTTGCATTTAGTGCCTTAAATTAAACAATTATATTTTGAGTTAAGTCAATTTTTCAATGACGGTAAAAAATCGTGCCAATAGCTTTTTGAACTATCGTCAGGCGATTGGTCTAAAAGTGCATAATACGAACAAGAAGCATTTTGGATTATATTAGCAGAGACTTTACAATTTCCAACAGCATCGACAGAAAAATTTCTATTAGCTTGTGTTTTATTTACAGGATTATTAATATGGCTTTGTCCAATAGGGATAACCTTTCCGTCTGTTGTAAATAAAAACAAGAAATTATCCCAACCTTGACGGTTTGGCGGTTTATCACCATTTGTATCAACACAAATTTTTGGACCGTTCTCACCATTAGCATTATCATCATCAAAACGAATAAACCTTCCGTTTATATCAACAAAATTAGATGAATAGTCGCAATAATTCATAACTGTAGATGAATATTTTGGAGAAAGCGGTTTTATAGTAGTTTTTCTTTCTTGTACAGCTGATTTTTTAAAATATGTCCAAAAAATATTAGTTTGAAAATTAATAGCGTTTTGCATTCCTGCATTATCCGCATTCCAGTAAGTATAATCAGGAACAGCTATATCATAATCAGCTTGAAAATGTTGAGCAGCTTGATTCAAATCAGAATACACTTTTTTGTAAGCAGTTTGTAACTCTGCAAGTTGAACATTTACCATAAGAGTAGGAATTGTCATAGCTGCAACGACACCAATAATACCCAACGTAATTAAAACTTCAGCTAAAGTAAACGCTAAAAGTTTAGGGTAATGTTTATGTCTAGAGGACTTTGCCCCTACCCCTGCGGATAACGCAGTAATAGTAGCACTTTTTGCCATACTCAATTCCTTCTTTTAAAGTTATAATACCTATATTATAACATATTTTAATATTCAATACAAGGTACGCTCGCAAAAAACAAAGAATATCCTTATTCTTGGGGTGTTTTAACAACTTTTCCATCAAAAATCTTATATATTTTTACATTCTCCAAAAATTGTGCATCAAAAAGCAACGTATCCACACTCGTTATAATAGTTTGCGTTCCTGAATTTATCGTTTGAAGCAAAAAATTCTGTCTTAAATCATCAAGCTCAGCCAAAACATCATCTAGCAAAAGGACAGGACTTTCACCAAATTTCTCTGTAATAATATCCAATTCGGCAAGTTTTAAAGACAAAACTACCGTTCTCTGTTGTCC
>JAGOIO010000110.1 GCA_017995595.1 bacterium
AATTTCCACTGATGATGCATTTCGTGCTATTTCCTTACAAATCGGCGGAGACGGGAAAACTATCACAAAAGACACTCTTGATAGTTTTATTAAAAATGCAGATTCTGATGTCGCTGATTTAGCACAATTAAAGACTTTACAAAGCAACTGGTACAAGGTTTCTTCTGGCGAAGAAGAAATTTCTGCCGACAATTTTTCTTCAAACAAAGATTATTCGAAGCTTTTATTTTCAGCATTAACAAGTAATATTTCTAGTGCATTAACGACAACAACTGCATCTAATAACGAAGAAACAGAGCTTTCTGCGACAGACAAGATTTATAGCCAGCTAATTGATTCAGCATTAAATACATCTGATAGCACAAGTTCAACGCAATATGATTGGCTTAATTCATACTTAACAGACTTATTGTCAAATAATTCATCAGATAGCGATAACAGTGATGCAATAGATACTGTTATAAATCTTCTTGCAAAATTACAACAGAATTCAATGAATACTGTAAATTTTACGATTTAGGATTTTAACATTAAATATTTATATTATTTTATAATTATAATTGCATAAATAGAAACTAACAAAAACACTTGTTGCAAAGAAACCCACCAATTAGCTTTTTTATATGAAGCGAGATTTCCTATTACAAAAGGAGCAATAGCAAAAATAATGCATTCAAAAGCTTTTATAAGTTGAGCATGAAAGCAACAATGTAAAGCTAATATCAACATTATCACAGAATAAAAGCTCAAAACTCCGCATAAAAAAGCAACTAACGGAGAGATAACTTTTGCCGAATATTTTTTGTAGGTCAAAATTTGACATAAAAATATGCCTAAGATAAGTATTATGCTTAAAATAATTTCGGTATGATACAATTCTTAATTCCTCTATACAGCTTCTACTCTCTGAACTTGTGAACTTTGATTTTCACAATGATTTTTTATAAATTCTAAAGTTTTTTCTGCTACCAATTTTTTCTCGTTATCTAAAGTCATAACATGATAGCTATCTTCAAGTTTAATCATCTTTTTATCAGTTGATGAAATATTATTATAAACAAACTCCGCACTCTTTACACTTGTCAAATCATCTTGAACAGAATGTAAAAGTAAAATTGGAGTATTAACCTTTTTAATTCGTTTTCTAACAAAAGCTGAAACTTTTAAAAGTTCAACAACGCAAAGCATCGGATAACAATCCAAAGCACCACCGCTTTTTTCTTGCATTTTAGCTATTTTTTTTCTTACAGCTTCGCATTTAATTCCTCTGGTATCAGTTTCAGGGAATAAGTAAAACAACTTAAAAACTGAAAACAAGCATACAGGAATAAGGAATTTAAACCACGGCATAGCCCAACCATCAAGATATAAAGTAGTTGACAAACCGATAATGCCAGCAACATTATCTCTTTCTTGAGCAACAGCAAGTGCTAAAACAGCTCCCAAGCAAAGTCCTGAAATATATACTTTGTCATATTTAGAAGCTAACTCATCAAACTGATTTACAGTAAAGTTTTTCCATTCTTGCCAAGTATGACCTTTCAACCCTTCCGCATCTTCACAATGCCCAGGCAAAACAGGGCAAAACACATCATAGCCTTCGCTACTTAGCATTTTACCGTACTGGTGCATTTCAAAAGGTGAACCTGTCAACCCATGAAGAAGCAAAATGGCAGTATTACTGCCATTTTGAAACGAAAAACCTTTTGTGCTCAACGTTCAAATCTCCTGAATAATTGGTCAAGCAAATCAATTGTCATATTTATTTCTTCATCAGTAACAAATAATGACGGAGCAAGAGTAAATACGTTTTTGAAATATCCACCGGCACTTAATACCAAACCGCATTTTTTGCCATTATATTCCAAATCACCTTTCAAACCTTCAGCATTAATCTTTTCAGTTAAAGCACGGTTTGGAGTAATTCCATCTTCCTCTGTAATTTCTAATCTTAAAGCTAAGCCTATACCATCGACATTACCAATAGTTTTATGCTTTGACTTCAAGTATTTCAAACCTTCTAAGTATTTACGTCCACGTTCAGCAACAGCTTCTTCAAAACCAGGCTCTTCACAGATATTCATAACTTCCAAACCTGCTCTTGTACCCATAGGGTTTGAAGAGAATGTTGAGTGAGTTGATCCAGGTGGGAACGTTGTAGGATTAACAAGTTCTTCTCTTGCCCAGAATCCTGATAATGAACTCATAGCATTTGTCAATGATTTAGCAAACGTAATAACATCAGGCTTAACACCAAAGTTTTCAATAGACCACAACTTACCTGCACGGTAGAAGCCCATTTGAATTTCATCAGCAACCATCAAAATATTATATTTATCCAAAACTTTTTTCAATTCTTTGAAATATCCCTTAGGTGGAACAATGTATCCGCCAGTACCTTGAACAGGTTCTACGAAGAATGCAACGTATTCTGTTTCACCGGTTTTCTTATCAATAAATGAATTGTATTCACTTGCAAAGTTCTTTTCGAATTGTTTTACACAGTAGAAATCACAATCTTGACAATTTTTACCATAATGGCAACGGTAGCAATAAGGATAAGGAACAAATTCAGCTCTATCAGCGAAGTTACCGTAATTTTTTCTATATCTGTAGCTTGATGTCAAGCAAGAAGTACCAAGAGTTCTACCATGGTAGCTACCCATAAATGCAAACATTTTGCTCTTATGAGTATAATTTCTTATTAATTTAATAGCATCTTCATTGGCTTGAGCACCACCTACGTTGTAGTGAAGTCTTCCTTCAAGACCAAACTTGTCGATGTTATGTTTTGCAATTTTTTCAGAAAGTAAAACTTTACTTTCGTTAATAAATTGAGCACCTAATTGAGGCAAAAATTTAATTTGGTCAATTACAGCATTTTCAATTCTCTTATTTTTGTAACCAAAGTTACAAGCAGAGTGCCACATTTGAACGTCCATATATGGAACATCATTTTCATCATATACAAATGAGCCTTCGCATCTTCTAAATATTTTTGCAGGATCGTTATAGTGAACTGTATCACCCCAAGAGCAATACTTAGCGTCCTTTTCTAATAATTCTTTATCCGATAATGATTTACTGATATTAGCAGTTGGCATATTCTTCCCTTTCACTCAATACACTAAAGATTTGCGAGAAATCTTTATATAATATATAATCTATATTTTTGTCTTTACAATATTTTGCAAGGTCATCTTTTGCAAAGACTATGTCGGCATTCTTTACCGCACAAGCATCTGATAATCCGTCTCCTATGTAAATTATTTGTTTATTCTCTGCGTGGTTTCTTATTGCTTGGCATTTACAATTACCATTTTTAACTTTACATTCTAAATTTTCATGAGGAAAACTTGGAATCAAGCGATTGTTTTCTAAAGTCAATTCATTTGAAATTATATTAACACCAAAAATATTATTCTTTTCCAACACTTTGTCGATAATTAAAGAAAAGCCATCGCTTACGATATAAAAATCAACTCCGGTATTTTTAATAAAATCATGAAATGAATTAAAATACTCATCAATTTTAATACTTTCAAGAAATTTGTCAAATTGTTTACTTGAAATATTTTTTATGCAATCCATTTGACGGGTCAAACATTCCTTTGAGCCTATCTCACCATTCCGCCAAACCTGCTCAATGTCTAGCCATTCAGAGTTTGCAAATTCTTCCAGCAACACTCCCAACGAATCAGCAATTGTAACAGTTCCGTCAAAATCACAAAAAATTATACTGTCTTTCAAATCCCTCATTTTTAAATTCATATAGAGATTATATCACAACTATATTAAGGTTGACATATTTTTACACATTATTAATATGATTGTAATACTTTTTAAAAATTTTAACATTTAGTAAAATTCTTATCCTAAGAGATTTAGAGGTGTTTTTTTGTCAAAAATGTTAAGAATAAATATTTACGTAACTAAATATTTTAAGTCAGTAAAAAAGTTTTATGCTACATTAAGGGTACGTCAAGAGATTAAAGACTAAGGAGATGGCGATAGATGACTGAATATTTGAGCAAAGAAGAAATCAAAAAATGGAGAAGCTCATTAGAAAAGATTACTTTAGAGGAATATGCTGCTAGATTAGGGAAGTCAATAGAGGAAGAAAAGCAGACAAATGACCTTGTAGATATTGTTTTGCACGGTCAACCTGTTATGTCAACAGAAGATAAAGTTACACGTGGAGAGAAAATTAGTTCTATCGCTCAGCGTGCCTTTGAAAGAGAAAAAGAGTTGGGACATACGCCTTTTGCAATTCATCATAACGATAAAAAAGTTGCAAAAGAAGAAAAAGTTGAGAAAAAAGAAACTGTAAAACCTATCGCAACTCCAAAGATTAACAAAACTCAAGCTAAGGTTGAAGCTGAAACTCAAATTCAAGCTCCAAAGACTTTACGTGAAGAAGTTAATTATGTATTTAAGAAAAATTTAACAGACAGAGAACAGATGGTTTTTGACTTTTTCTTAAAAAACCAAGACCAAGTAGTTTATGCTAAAGATTTAGCTAAACTTCTTAATTTACCAAGAGATTATGTTTATAAATACATTAAAAATTTAAGAGCAAAAATTGAAGGGGATAAACTTCAAAACGCAGATAATGGCGGATACGTTTTGACTGTTTAATCTTTGATTTTATTTTTAAATCTTAATATACTTGTTAATAAAAAACAAATGCGGTAATATATTTATAGCATTTGTTTTTTATTGGGAAATTTTATTTCATGAATTCGACAGTAACAGATATACTTCAAATACTAAATGACGCTCAAAGCTTACGTGCAGTCGGATTTTCTTCCGGCTATACTTTTAATATCAGCGGAGCTGAAGAGCTTTTTGACGAAATTATGCAAAATACAGCTTGCGAATTGCCTATTTTTTCTGGGATTCTTATGCTTGAAGAAAATGAGACAAAGACAAACTTTACAATTATTGACGGGCTTCAGAGAATAACGACTATTTGTTTGCTATTAATTGCGTTATGCGACTCTATCAAAAATTCTTCTCAAAAAAATAATATCGCAAGAGAAAAAATTGTTACAAGATACTTGATGTTCCAAGATTCAGCAAAATTAAAGCTTACAGACAAAGATAATTCTATATATAATAAAATAATTTCCGGCTTACAAATTACTGATGAAAACGAAAAAAATACTAATTTATACAAAGTTTATTCTTTCTTCACCGAAAAAATAGAAGCAAACACTATTTCGTAT
>JAGOIO010000111.1 GCA_017995595.1 bacterium
ATATTAGAAAGTACGAGTTTTGCAATAGCAGGGTCAAGCCAAGCTATTCCGTCATTTACAGCCTTTATAGCTGAAGTGGTTTGCTCTTAACTTGCACCTTTCATTATATATCCGTCTGCTCCTGCTTTAAAGCAAGCAAAAACATCATCTTCATTATCTCTTGATGTGAAAATTAAAATTTTGCATGGCAATTTTGCATCTTTAATTCTTCTTGTTGCCTCTATTCCGTCAATATCAGGAAGCCCTATATCCATTAAAATTACATTTGGAATAAGACTTTGGGCAAGTTCAACACCTTTTAAGCCGTTTTCGGCTTCTGCTATAAGTTCAACCCCTTCAGCTTTTTCTAAAACCAAAGATAACCCCATTCTCGTCATTGTATGGTCTTCAACTAATAAAACTTTTATATTACTCATTTTTGTACCCTTTTAAATAAATCTATTTTGTAATTAATTCTTTTCTTGAGATTACTGCGTTTGTAAGTAAAAATGAAAATTCACTACCCTTGTTTACTACACTATCCAGCCAAATTTTTCCACCATGAGCTTCGATAATTTGTCTTGACAGGTATAAGCCCAAACCTGTACCTGAAGAACGTTTTTTGCTTGTTCCCTGAGAAAATCTTTTGAACAAATGAGGTATATCTTCTGCAGGTATTCCATTTCCTGTATCTGTTACAGTAACGATTATATCGTCCTCGTTTTCTTTTACGGAAAGTTCTGTTTTCCCTTCAGCTTTTGTATAGTTTATTGCATTTCCGCAAAGATTTGTTATAACCCTATGAATTTCTCCCCTGTCGGCATTGATTACTAAATCTTCTTTAGGCTCGTAATCAAATTTGAATTCTATATTTTTGTGATTAGCAAGAGGTAAAAGCTCTTCATAAGTCTGTTGAGCCAGTTCTTTTATTGAAAACTTTGTTTTACAAAGTTGCAATTTCCCTGCATCATATTTGTAAACTTCAAGTAGAGCATTTACAAGTCCGAGTAAGTCTTCATTACTTCTCTGCATTGTTGACAAAAGAACAGTTTGCTTTTCGGTTAATTCGCCTAATGAGCCGTCAAGGAAAAATTTTAGAGTTTGAATTGCTGCAAGCAACGGAGTTCTTAAATCGTGCGTAAGAGTTGCAATAAAGTCATCACGTAGTCTTTCTGCTTCTTTTTGTACGCTTACATTTCTTATTACTCCAACATAATGACTTGGTGTAGTCGTCTCTGTCTCTATACCTGCAAAGCTTATTTCTACTGGTATTTGCTTATTTCTTATATTGTTTTTTACAAAACAATTTCTTAAAACAATTTCGGACTTATTACTTAACTCTTCAGTTAGATTAACATCTTTTTCAGTAATTACAATGCTTTTTAAATGGAATTTTTTTAATGAATTTTCGTCCATTCCTGTTAAATTTTCGCAAGCAGGATTTGCCTGAATAATTTTACCTTTTTCATCAACTATAATTATTCCGTCTGCACAATATCCTATTATCCCCGCCAATTTAGAATTACTTTCTTTTAGGTCTGCAGTCCTTTGTGAAACTATATCCTCTAAATTATGAGAATATTTCTCTAATTCTTTTTTCGCAACTTCAAGTTCATTTATTTTTTCTCTTAAATTGCTTAATAAATAACTTCTTTCTATTCCATTTTTCATGTTGATAATCAGGTCGTCATTATCCCAAGGCTTTTCAATATATTTGTAAAGTCCGATATCATTTATAGCTTTAATTGCATTCTCTTTGTCTGCATAACCTGTCAAAAGTATCATACTGACTTCCGGATAAAGATCTTTTGCCTTTGATAAAAATTCAAGTCCGTTCATTTCAGGCATAATAAAATCTGACATTATTAGGTCAGGTTTTTCTTCTTTTAAAAACTCAAGTGCTTCTTTAGGGTCATTAAAGTATTTTGCATCTTTAAACCCTTCAATCCTAAATAATGTTCTCAATGACGATGTAACTATTGTATCATCGTCAACAACGACTATTTTTCCTTGCCTGTCCATATTATCCCTAATGAAATTCTTCCTACAATAAACAGAATAACGCATTTTCTATCTTTAGACAAGTTTTTTACATTGTCGCAATATTTGTTTATTTTGAAAAATATAAAGAATGTTAAATTTTTTAAAACAACTCATGTTTACTCTTGAAAAAAGAAATAATTTGTTTTACTATTTGTATAGTAGTAAGATAAAAATAAAAAAGAGGTAACGAAATGATTAGTGGTGTTCTTGAAATTGAAATTATGAATGCAGTTTGGGATTTGCAATCTCAAGATGAAGATTCTAATATCTCAGTTGGAGATATTGTTGATTACCTAAACAATAATAATGTTGAAAGAGCTTATACAACAATAAAAACAGTTATGGACAGATTGGTTACAAAAGCTCTTCTTGCAAGATACAAAAGTGGTAAAAAATTCTTTTACAGAAGTACATACGATAAAGTTGAAGTCGCAAGAGAAACGCTTAGAGAAGTTACTGACCAATTCTTTGGTGGAAGCCAGTTGCAACTTATGAGATTCGTTGAAAAAGAATGCGACAAGATGTTAGTTTAGGCAGAAATTTCGTAGAATGTCTGGTAAAAATTTTATAGAAGATAGAAAGTATGTTTCCCGGTTGATATATATGGTATTGACCGGGGATTTACATGTAAAGGACGCTTTATTAAAATTCCCAAAAGATATAAATGACAGAAGTATTACTGCAGCTTATCACGCACTTGTTCATTATGAGGCAGATGAAGATATAAAAAAATATGATGCTGATTATAGAGATGAACAGGTTGAATATTTAGAATTTGTTGCAGAAGTTCTTCAAAAAGGTAATGACTTGCCCAAAAATATAATTAAGAGTTATGATAAATATTATAAAAACATTAAAACGCCACATTCAGCGACGTTGAAAGGTATAATTGAAAGTCTATGCAGATTTTTAAATGTTTAAATACTTCTTATAGGAGAAAAAAAGGTCAAAATCTTGTAGAATTTGTCTTGGTTTTTCCAATGATTATTTTAATGACTTTATGTATATTTGAAATTGCTTTCTTTTGGCAAGATGTAAATATGATTTACTCAATAAATACCCAAATAAATGCTCGTGCGGCACTTGTTTCGCCAAGAGAAATGTCAGCGGGTGATGTTTGTCCCGCAGCTCAAACGGCAGTTGAATTAATGCATGCAAAAACTCCAATGGAAGCTTTGGTAAAGCCCCAATTTAAAAAAACAATATTAGATGGTGCTAAAATGCCAAAAACTGATTCTACGACCGGAACAAATACTATAACAAATGAACCGTTTGCTCTTTATAAATATACTTCAACGGCAACTGTTACCACAAAAGATGGTACACAACCTGTCGCAACTCTTTGGGTGGATTGTAGAAATCCGTTTGAGGACGGTATTATTACTCAAATACAGTTCTATCATAAAACTATGATTATGCACGCATCTCTTCCGAATTTTAAGGATAATACCCCTATTGATATTATTCCTGAAAATATTTTAATAACATCTCCAAAGCTAAATACGCTAAGTCATTATTGATTATTCACCTTTAAAGTAATCACAGATTAGATTCTTTCTGTGAGGTATAATTTTCTTCATCTTCTGAAAAAAAAAGTTTTGTTCTATTTCTTTTAATTCTTCGTTAAGTATGGCTTTTTCAAGAATAACCTTATTATATAGGTCTGAACATATTGCAGATTTGTCGGCATGAACTTTTAATTTTGCCATTTGTAATTCTTTTTCTTTTATTGATTCTTTTAATTCTTTTACTCTAACTTTTTTCACAAAAATTTTCCTTTTTATATCATCTTACTGCAGAATAATCTACTCAACACATATAAGATAATACTATTTGTTATCTTTTAAATCGCCTTATTGGTTGAATTTTTATATTTCAACTACATTTTAATACAAAAAGTCGTCAAATGTATATCATTTGACGACTTTTTGTTAAATTTGTTAAATATTTCTAGTATAGTTCTGAATATTTTTCTTTCATTTTTAATTCATATATTAATAAATCTTTTTCATTTGCTGAGGGTCTTGTTTGTTTTGCTTCTGATAATCTGTTTTGGTATGCTCTTAATTGATTTTTATATTGTGCGATTTGATTTTCATAATCTTTAGTCTTGCTATCATAAGGCCATACAATGTTCTTTAATCTGTTAAAAACAGTTTCTGTTCTTTCTGTTTCAAGTGCTTTAATTTTGTCTGCTACTAACATTTCTTTTCTTTTTATATCTGCAATTCTTGTAACGTAGTTATTTCTTAGAACTTTTTGAAAATTTGTTAATTCTGAAACCATTTTTCTTGCAAATTCTGTTACTTCGGCTTCTTCACCTTTAAAGTTCATTAATGAATTTTTTATTTGTTCTATTTCTGCTACATCAACACTGGCTTTTGTCTTAAATCCTGCTGTTGCACATTTCTTTAAGCTCATTGTCATATTCATCAAAACCTTTTTATATTCGCTATTTAAATCTTTTGGTTTTGTTGTTGTTGATACATAGCTTATATTTACTGATTTTATAACGTTTGTTACTGCTTTTAATATTTCTTGTTGTTTTTCTTCTGAAACTTCTAAATCTTGTAAAACGATTGATGCTGTCATTCTTAAAGCCCTCTAATTTCTAATTCGTATATATATAAAGTATATACTTATCAAAAAATTGACTTTTTGAGTGCTACATTGTTAAGCTTTATTAAGCAATAAGAAATCTTCGCCAATGATAGTATTTTCGAAGCTTTTTTCGATAATATTTCCTGATGCAATAATACAATTTTTAAGAGAAATATTATCTTTTATTGTTACGTTGTTCCAAATAATACAGTTTTCAAGAGTTGAGTTTTTACCGATACTGCAGTTAGAACCTATGGTATTAAAACCTATGAGATTATTTGGTGCAGAAATTTGAGAACATGAAATATATTGACCATTTTTTGACTCAAGAATATTTGTTTCATCTATTGTGCATTTTCCGTCAAATAAATCCTTTGTCGATTCAAAATATTGATTAATAGTTCCAATGTCGCTCCAATACTCATTTACAGGGAATGTATTTATCTTAATATTATTTTTCAAAAGCGTTGGAAAAACATTTTTTGCAAAATCAAAGAATGTATTTTCAGGAATATAATCAAAAATTTTATAATTAAATACGTAAATTCCTGTATTAATTGAGTTACCTCGAGCTTCTTCAATAGCAGGTTTTTCTTGAAAT
>JAGOIO010000005.1 GCA_017995595.1 bacterium
AAACTGGTCAATAGTTAAATAATTTTGGTCTGTTACGCTACTTGCTCTGATTTGACTGTTTGTACTTATCATATAGTCGTTATTAATATTAAAATATAAGAGTTCTGAGGCTTTACTCGTCTGAGTCGTTAAAAACAATCCTAATATTAGAATTAATAAATATTTTAAATTTTTCATTTATATTATCTTCCCATTATTTTCTTAGCTTCAATCAAATTAGGTTCAGCCATAGTTTGTCTTCTGGTTGCCTTATAAATAATTTTATCACCTCTTGTGGTATATGGAATTTTACCTGCATTTTTCATCATATTTTCGCCGGCATTTTGGTTAATTTTGTCATTCATCTCTCTTGCAAAAGGACTTGTATATTTGTAGTAATTTGCAGATAATACGTATTCGTCATTTTTGGGAACTACATTGAAAGCCATTGCAAATCCGTCCTCAAGCAGGTTTGTTAACATTCTCGTAAAACCGTATCCGCCAATAATTAAAACAAGAAATACTGCTAAAATCTTTGGTGCTGCTGCGATAGTCTGTTCCTGAACTTGTGTTACGGCTTGTAAAATACCGACAACAAGACCGATACCTGCGGCTACTAATACACATGGCATTGAGATTACAAGCATTATTACAAAACCTCTTGCCATATATTCCATCAAAAATTCCATTTTATTACTACCCTACAATTCGAAATTATCGAATCGCCTTTCTTTGCTAATTATTATAACTCTGTACTAATCCTTGAACAATTAAGCTCCAACCGTCAACTGCTATAAATATAAGTAATTTAAACGGTAAAGAAATGATTGTCGGAGATAACATAAACATACCAAGTGCTAATAATATGTTTGATACAATTAAGTCTAGCACGATAAATGGTACAAAAATGATAAATCCTATTTCAAAAGATGTTTTAAGTTCACTTATTATAAATGCAGGAGCAACTTGCCAAATAGTAATTTCATCAGGACTTTTGGGTGGCTTTTTATTTGTAAGCTGAACGAAAAACTCCAAATCACTTTCTCTTGTTTGCTTCATCATAAATTCTTTTAAAGGTTTAGAACCTTCATTAATTGTTTGAACTATATCTCCGTTTTTTAAATAAGGAACAGAACCCATATCATACATTTTTTGAAAAACGGGTCCCATCGTGTAAAACGTCAAAATCATTGAAAGCCCTATGATTACGATACTTGGTGGAACTTGTTGCGTTCCCATCGCAGTTTTTAACATTGAAAATACTATTGTAAATCTTAAAAAACTTGTCATACAACTAAATACAAAAGGTAGTAGTGAAAATAAAGTCATTACTACTAGCATTTGTAATACCGGGTTTAAGTTCTGGGTTAATCCCTCCATTGTCTTTGCCTTCCTTCTTCCTTGTCTAAGTCCCCCGCATAAAATGCGGGGGATAAATCCCTAAAAATGCAATTTACTTGCAATTCCCTTCATCATTGGTTGTTTCTCTTGTGATTTTTTTCTCAAACTTAATACATTTGAGAATTCTTCTTCTACGTTGTCTTTGCCGTACAAGCTGTTTAAACCTTCTTCTTTCTCTTGTTTTAATTGAGGTTTTAATGATTTAGGTTTCGAAAAAAAATCATCATTTCCTCTTTTATTTAAGATATCTTTTATTGACTTTTTTTGAACAAATTTTTCAATATTAGAAGTTTCTGTTTTTATGCTGTAATCTTTTGTTGAACCTGTTGTTAGTGCAACTTGATTTTCTTCGTTTGCTTCAATTTTTTCAAGCTTTGATATTAAAGTTGTTCTGTCTGTATCAGATGCGATAAGAAACTTTTCATTACCTGCGTTTACAACAAAAAGAGTCTTTCTTGGTGATAATTTTACAGAATCTGTTACTTTTATGAATGAAGATTTTTTGCTAAATCCTTTTCCACCCATAACAGATTTAAACACGAACAATGCACAGAAAATTACTCCTACCATTGATAATGTATATACTGAAAAATTTATTAAATATCCGCCCATATTTTTTGCCTTTCTTTTTTACCTACCAAAATTTAAACTTCCTACATTTGGTATTTAATGATTATTTTTTTTATTTCAACTTTTTTTTTTAAATATCTTCATCTTCAAGTTCAAAATCGCTGTAATCAAATTCTTCTCCGTTTTCACCTTCAGCCGGTTGACCTTCAGTGGCTTCTGGAGTTGGTTGAACGTCTTGAGTTGGAGCTTGTTGCTCAGTAGGCTGTACATCAGGTGTAACACCCTGTGGAACTTGATTGTTTGCTTGTTCTGTTGCAAAAACTTCTTCTATTCTTACGCCGTATCTGTCGTTTATTATTACAAGTTCACCTCTTGCGATGATTTTATCTTCTACTTTTAGCGAAATTTTGTTATTATAAACTGAACTTAAATCCAGTACCAAACCTTGTTCTATTGTTTTTAATTCACCAAGTGAAATTTTCACTTTATCAAATTCAGCACCCATTTCAACTTCAATGTCGTCCCATAGATTTTGTGATGAATTATCTGCCATATTATTATTTCCTCCGCTGTTATTATCATCTATCCCGATTATAAGTCCGGGGTTTGGTATTACTCTGAATCCTCTTTCATAATCTTTGAAAATAAGTTTCATATAATTTGCTTTACTTTTTTCAAAAATTACCAAGTCATCTTTTTCTAATTGTTTTAGTTCTTTTACTTTAAATTTTGTTGTTCCTAATCGTAGATTAACTTCAATTTTACTTGAGTAAAAATCTTCATCTTTGAATTTTTCTGAAGTCGTTACAACATCTTCCGGATTTAAAAGAACTTCAGGTATTGAAATTATAAATTTTCCTGATTCTGCGTATGGAGAATTTTCTGATTTTACAAAGCAAGTTATGTTAACAACATCTATATTCTTTGTTTGACTTGTAATTGGGGTTATTCTTATAAATGGAGCTATACTTTCATAGACGTAGTCATTAAATGCTGTAATTATCCTTGCTTCTAAATCCGAAATAGTTTCTAAATTAAATTCGGTTTTGCTTTCACCAAGTATTTCATTAAGAATCAATTCAATTGTACTTTCTGAACATCTTAAAAATACGTTATTTTTTTTATCAATTCTAACTTTAGTAACAAAATAGTTGTTACCTTGAAATAAAGTGTTTATATTCTTGCTGATGGAAACAAGTTTAAAAGAGAAAATATCAGAAAAGAATTCATCACTAGAGTGCTGAATTTTGGTCAAAAAGTTCTGCAAAAACCAATTATATTGCTTAAAAAGGTTTTTGTTATTATTTTTTTGATTTTCTTTTTTGCTTCCTTCGCCCATTTCTTATCCCCAATATAGAAAATCTCAGGTCTATATCCCCGACTCTATGGTACAGAATTTAGGCATGTTGAACATCAACTGTTTGAAGTATTTTTTTTATTTTTATTAAAGTTTTTATTTATTTTGCATCTATTGATTTCATAGATATTGCAACTTTGTCTGAAAAATGTTTATTTAATACATTTACAAGTTCATTTGTTGCACTTACCCAAAAAATTGATGATGTTAAAATTTTCACTTTATTTCCATTATCTGTTTGAGCTTTTATTACAACAGGGTCTGAACCCTGATGTTCAAACAGTACATCTTTTATTGCAATAAGTTCTTCGTATTTTATTTCTTTTAATAATTCTATTGTGAAAATATTAGAATTTTCTACAGGTTTGACTGATTCTACAATAATATTTGCATTGTCTTCGTCTCGTCTTTGAACTTTTCCTGAAATTATAACTCTATTTTCAGGTTGTAAAAACTCATCAACTTCTGCAAGCTTTTTGCTAAAGCATACAACTTCAATTTTCCCTGTTAAGTCTTCGACTGTTCCGAATTTTATAAATTTAGTAGGGTCTTTTTTTGTTGGAATTTTTCTTGCAGTAGTCATTAATCCACAAATAGTAACGAGTTTATCTGTTGGAACTTCTTTTATTTGTGAAATTTTGTGTGTCATTAAAAATGGAAGTTTGTCTCTAATGCTTGATAGCGGGTGGCTTGTTACGTAAAAACCCAAAAATTCTTTTTCAAATTGTTGAATTTGTTTGTCTTCAAACTCGTCGCTATTTCCTGCAAGTTCAAATTTAGGTACTCCAAAATCAGCGGTATCTTCAAGACCGGCAAAAAGGCTGACTTGACCCAATTCTTTTTGCTTTGCTTCTCTTGCGGCAGCCGCAACGACATTTTCGAGGTTATCTAATAGTTGTTTTCTGCTTTTTTCAATATTAGAAAAAGCTCCTGCTTTTATTAATCCCTCAAGCACTCTTTTATTTGAACATTTTGAGTCAACTCTTGTACAAAATTCGTATATTGATGTAAAATCTCCGTTGCTTTCTCTTTCTGCGATAATTGCTTCAACTACGACTTCTCCGACTTGTTTAATTGAGGCTAATCCAAACCTTATGTTGTCTCCGTCAGGTGCAAATTCTGCAAAAGATTTATTTATATCAGGAGGTAAAACTTTTATTCCTAATGACTGGCATTCTTCAATGTAAGCTTGAGTCTTTTCTTGGTCGTTTGCTACGCTTGATAAAAGTGCTGAAAAATATTCAACAGGATAATGACATTTTAAATATGCAGTTTGATAAGCAACAAGTGCATAAGCTGCAGAGTGAGACCTGTTAAAGCAATATGAAGCAAACTTTTCAATTTGTTCAAATAAAGCTACAGCATCTTTTTCCGCCATACCGTGTCCTGCTGAACGCTCAATGAATTTTCCTTTTTGTTTTGCCATTTCATCGAGTTTTTTCTTACCCATCATACGACGAACCATGTCGGCTTGACCAAGTGAATAATCTGCTAAAACTTGGAAAATCTGCATGATTTGTTCTTGATAAACTATTGTTCCGTAAGTATCTTTCAATACAGGTTCAAGTAGAGGGTGAGCGTATGTGATTTTTTGACGGCCATGTTTTCTTTCAACAAAGTCCTCAACCATTCCGGAATCAAGTGGTCCCGGACGGAATAAGGCAACCAACGCACCTAAATCTTCAAATTTATCAGGCATTAACTTCTTAACAAGATTGGTCATTCCTGAAGATTCAAGTTGGAATACACCTTGAGTCTTTCCTGCAATAAGCATATCGTAAGTCGGTTGGTCTGAAAGGTCGATATCATTAATCGGTACATCTTCATCTGTACGTTTTTTTATTAATGCCAATGTTTTATAAATTGTTGTTAAGTTTCGAAGTCCCAAAAAGTCCATTTTTAATAGGCTTAAAACTTCGGTAACATCATGAGGCGGATACCCTGTTTGAATAATTCCATCTTTTGACGGCTGAACAGGTAAAATTTCATCAAGTGGCACACGAGAGATAATTACACCTGCGGCGTGAGTTCCGGTATTGTTCTTAATTCCTTCTATTGCTCTTGCCAAATCAATCCAACGCTTTACGCCGATAGTTTTTCCTTCAATAGGGTCTGTAACTATTTGTTTATCCTCATCATAAAGCTTTTTTAATTCCATTCCGTCTTTTAGTGCATCGTCAATGTGAGTTTTTGGTTCTGACGGAATGAGTGATGCGATTTGATTACTGTCAGCAAAAGGTATTTTTAGAATTCTAGCAACACCTTTAACTGCGGCTTTTGCGGCATAAGTTCCAAATGTGATAATTTGGCAAACCTTGTCCTCACCATATTTTTGAGTAACATAGTCGATAACCTCGCCTCTACGCTCGATACAAAAGTCGATATCAATATCGGGCATTGTAAATCGTTCTGGATTTAAGAATCTTTCAAACAAAAGTTTGTGTCTTATCGGGTCTAAATCTGTAATTTTAAGCGAATAGGCAACAACCGAACCTGCAGCAGATCCACGCCCTGGTCCAACAGGAATACCGTGAGTTTTTGCAAAGTGGATAAAATCCCATGTAATCAAGAAATATGCGGCAAATCCCATTTGTTCAATTACTCCGAGTTCGTAATCAATACGCTTTTTCATCTCGGGCGTAATCTCTCCATAACGCTCTTTCGCACCTTCATATACAAGATAATTAAGGTATGTCTCAAGCGTGTAGCCTTTAGGTACTTCATAATTCGGTAATGGAGATTTCCCTAAATCCAGAGTTAAGTGGCAGTTTTCTGCTATTTCAACTGTATTTTTCATACACTGTTCAAAAGTCTCTGAATCCAGCCATTTGAAAGAATCTCTAAGCTCACTCTCTGTCTTTACATAAAATTCGTTGTTTGGAAAATGAAATCTGTTAGGGTCTGCTTTGTCGCTGTTCGTTTGCATACAAAGTAGCGTATCATGAGCATCTGCATCTTCTTTCCTCAAGTAGTGGGAATCGTTTGTGATTACCATTTTTATACCAAGTTCTTTGGCAAGTTTTATAAGTTGAGGATTTGTTCTTTTTTGCTCATCAAGTCCGTGGTCTTGAAGTTCTATATAATAGTCATCTCCAAAAAGCTCTTTGTATCTTGTTGCAACGGCTTTTGCTTCATCATAATCACCTTTTAAAAGATTTTGTAAGACTTGACCTCCAAGACATGCGGTAAGACAAACTAAACCTTCATGATGTTCTTTTATAAGCTCAAAATTTATTCTCGGCTTTACATATCTACCCTTGCACCAAGCGGCAGAAACCAGTTTGACCAAATTTGCATAGCCTGCCTTGTTTTTAACAAGCAAAACCAAGTGATACATTGGGTTATTGCTGTGGTCTCTTTCTGTAATATCTCCTGTATGTACATAAAATTCGCAACCCAAAATAGGCTTTATTCCCATTTCTTTTGCTGTAGTATAAAGCTCCATATCGCCATACATTACACCGTGGTCTGTTAATGCGACAGCAGGAAATTCATGGTCTTTTGCAAATTGGCAAAGATCTTTTATTGTAATTGCTCCGTCGAGCAAAGAATACTCACTGTGTAGATGTAATGGTACGTATGCCATAGTTCTTCCTAATCAATAATTATTTTTTGATAATGTTATTATCATCATCAACCAAAACAACTGTTGGTTGATAATCTTTAACTTCATCATAATTTAAAAGCCCGTAAGTGATGATTATAACTTTATCGCCTTTTTCTGCTTTTCTTGCGGCTGCTCCGTTTAAACAAATAGTTTTTGAACCTGGAGCACCTTTTATAACATAAGTTTGTAATCTCTCTCCGTTGTTTACATTTACAACGTCAACTTTTTGCCATTCTTTTATTTTTGCGGCTTTCATCAAATCTTCGTCAACAGTAATTGAGCCTACATAGTTAAGATTAGCATCTGTAACTGTTGCTCTGTGAATTTTTGATAGCATAAATTCGGATAACATGTGTAAAATTTCCTTCTTTCAAAATTATTGTAGCACAAAAAAATTACAAAAAAATCATGAAAAAACGGAGAATTGTAACGATAAATCACATTTCTCCGTTAAAAATTTTATTTAACTTTATTTATTTCAGGTTTGTTTTAAATTGTGGTATAAGATTGAGCGTAGCTATAATCTTCTTTAAAACCAACACCTCTATACATTTTTAGTGCTTGGAAATTATTAGTTTCTGTAGTTGTATTAAGTTCTTCGATATCTTTTTCACCGTTTTCAACCCAATCAAGCATTTTTTGAATTGAAGTTTTTAGCAAGTATTTAGAAAGACCTTTCCCTTGGAACGGTTTGTCTATTGCAAAAATAGGAATATTGGCAATTCTTCCGCCTGTCAAATTTGTGAAACAAAAACCGCAAGGCTTGCCACAATACATTAATACAGACGTACTTTCCGGCAAAAACTCACCGTAAGTTCCGTTTGTAATGTTTTCCAAAACATCTCTTGTGCCTTCTGGTGTTTTAAATCTTGGGTCAAACAAGGCATCTGTTGTATCAATAAATGCTCTATTTGTTATTGCAACGGCTTCTTCAATATAATCTTCTGACCAAGGCTTTATTTCATAATTTGTATCAAGCTCAGGTAATTCAAGAGTATTGAAAATCGTTTTTGAGCTTGCATTTTGCATAACAAATCTCAAAACGGCAAGACCAACGAACTTAAATCCGTATTTAGCAATATCAGCTGTGAAATCGCCTTGAGAGCCAAGCATTGGATAGCAAACAATTTTTTCTTTTCTAAGTTCTTCAGTCTCTTCTAAGAATTTTTCCAGTAAAACTCTACGTTTTTCAATTAAATCGTCATCTCCAAGACAATGGATAACGTTTAATTCTATTGCCTCAGATATTACTGTTGTATAAACTAAAAAGGCTGTTGGAAATTTATTTTCTGATAAAACAATACATTTTATCAAGCCTTTTTCTATAGAGGAGATAAAATCCTCATAGCTTAAAGGTTCAAGCTCAAATTTATATTCATTGATTGCAGCTACTCTGAAATCACTATAAACTCCTGCAAATATTTTATAAATTTCAGGCGTTAAGTCTTGTGCTTCGTAGATGTTGTCAGATGTCATACTTGTCTCCATTAACTTCCACCAAAATTACATCATGTGATGCATTTTAGTTTTCTTTGTCTCCATATACCTCTTATTATAGTCAGTAAGGTGCGGTTCAAGATTAACAATTTCGTGAATTGTAAGCCCGTAGCCTTTTAATCCGACTATTTTTTTAGGGTTATTTGTTATTAGCTTAAAATCATTATACCCCAAATCTAAAATAATTTGTGCTCCGACTCCATAATCTCTTAAATCAGGTTGAAATCCAAGTGAAACATTAGCTTCAATAGTATCTTGACCTTTTTCTTGTAGAGCGTAAGCTTTAATTTTGTTTACAAGTCCAATTCCTCTGCCTTCGTGGTCTCTGATGTAAACAACTGCACCTTTACCGTATTCATCAACCATTTTCATAGCTCTGTGAAGTTGAGAGTTACAATCACATCTTAGACTGTGGAAAACATCTCCTGTACAACATTCGCTGTGAACTCGTATAAGCGGAATTTTATCAGAGCCGTCATCTTTTACCAATGCAACATGCTCGTGATTATTTAACTTGTTTACATAACCGTAAATCTTAAAATCCCCGAATTCTGTTGGTAAGGTTGCTTCAGCTTCTCTTACTACAAATTTTTCAGTTTTAAGTCTATATGCAATTAAATCTGCAACGGTTATAAATTTAAAATTATTTTCATCTGCAAATTTTTTCAATTCATCACGGCGAGCCATTGTTCCGTCAGGAAGCATTATTTCGCACATAACGCCTGCGGGAGTAAGTCCTGCGAGTCTTGCTAAATCAACGCTTGCTTCAGTGTGTCCTGTTCTTGATAGAACACCGCCGGCTTTTGCAACGCAAGGAAAAATGTGCCCCGGTCGTCTTAAATCGTTTGGTCTTGCATTTTTTGCAATCGCAACTTGGATAGTTTTTGCTCTGTCAAAGGCTGAAATCCCAGTTGTAACTCCAAATTTTGCAGCTCCGTCTATTGATAGTGAAAATGCTGTTCTTGCACTTTCTGTGTTATCTTTTTGCTCTACCATTTGTGGTAATTCAAGTCTTTGTGCAAGTTCAGGTGTTATCGCAAAACAAATCAGACCTTTTGCATTTGTTGCCATAAAATTAATTATGTCAGGTGTGATTTTTTCTGCAGGGCAAATAAGGTCTCCCTCATTTTCTCTATGCTCATCATCTGCGATTATGACAGGTCTGCCTGATTTAAAACTCTCTATTGCTTCTTCGACACTGTCAAAGAAATTGTCTTTTTCATCTTTTTCCATATTAATAAAATCCGTTTTCTTTTAAAAACTTTTCACTTATTTCACTTTTATTATTGTCCGTTGATAATATTTTTTCAACATATTTTGCAAAAACGTCTGTTTCTATATTTACAATATCACCGACTTTTAAATTAAGCAAATTTGTATTTTCAAAGGTATGGGGAATAATTGCAACAGTAAATTCTTTTTTATAAGTATCTGCGACTGTTAAGCTTATTCCATTTACGGTAATTGAGCCTTTTCTTACTACGTATCTTTCGAGATTATCGCCTTTTAATTGAAATTTTAAATCATAAAAAGATGACCATTTTTCTATAGTTTTTATAATAGCAGTTCCGTCAACGTGTCCGCTTACAATATGACCTCCGAATCTGCTATTCATTGCTAAAGCTCTTTCAAGATTAACTTTTGCACCTTTTTTGAGCTTCATAAAGTTTGTTACGTTCAAAGTTTCCTCAGAAACATCTGCTGTAAAATAGTTTTGACCAATTTTTACAACAGTTTGACAAACTCCGCTTATTGATATGCTGTCGCCGATTTCTGTATCTTCAAGCACCTTTGAGCATTCAATCGTAATCAATGCTCCGATTGATGATTTTTCAAAACTCTTAACGACTCCAATTTCTTCAATTATCCCTGTGAACATATTTTTATATTAGCATGAAAAAGACGAAATTTCAATTGATATGAAATTTCGCCTTTTAACTATTTTTGAAGTTCTAAAATTAAACCATAGCCGGTTCTTTTTTAGCATTTTTAGAAATTATATCCATTTCTTCACCTGATGAATAAACTGCGTGGCAACCGCAATCTACGAACAAAATTTGACCTGTAGTTCCAGATGACAAGTCAGAAGCCAAGTAAACGCCTGCTCTTCCAACATCATCAAGAGTAACATTTCTGTTCATAGGTGATTTTACAGCACCAGCTGTAAGCATTTTATCGAATCCGTGAATACCTTTAGCTGCAAGAGTTTTTACTGCACCTGATGAAAGTGCGTTAACTCTGATATTTTTAGGTCCAAGGTCAGCTGCAAGGTATCTTACACTTGATTCAAGAGCAGCCTTAGCAACACCCATTACGTTGTAATTTGGAACAACATATTCTGAGCCCAAATATGTAAGAGCGAAAATTGAACCGCCGTCTGTCATAACGTCTTGTGCATTTCTTGCTATTGTAACAAGTGAGTAAGAGCTTACTCCTAATGCTAAGTTCCAACCATCTTTTGATGTGTCTATAAATTTACCCATCAAATCGTCTTTATTGGCAAATGCAACAGCGTGTACTACGAAATCAAGTTTTCCGTAAACTTTTTTGCATTCATCAAAAACTCTTTTTACATCTTCTTCTTTTGTAACATCACATTCCATGATGATTTTTGCATTCATTTCTTCTGCGATTGGACGAACTCTCTTGTCCATAGCTTCGTTAGCATAAGTAAATGCAATTTCTGCTCCGTTTTGGAATAATTGATTTGCAATTCCGTATGCAATACCGTGTTTATTTGATACTCCAAATATAACACCTTTTTTACCAGTCATTAAACCCATAAGTTACCTCATTTCTTAACTGTTTATCTAATATTTTAGACTTTATTTTGTCTTTAACTTCTCTATTTTATCAAAAACAAATAATTTTGTACAACAATGTTAAATAGTGATTGTTATCTCGCCTGTTTATTGCTTTGTAGCAAGACTATTTAACGTTAATAAAGTCTTATTTATTCAAGATTTTATCAAGTGTAGATATCATTGCTTTTGAATATTGTTCTGCAAGTTTTTTATTTTTTGCTTCAAATCTTAATGTAAATACAGGTTCTGTATTACTTTGTCTGATAAGAGCAAAGCCTCCGTCAAATATTATTCTCATTCCATCAAGAGTTACTATTTCTTTGATTTTAGAACCAAACATATCAGGTGCTTCTTTGACTTGTTTTGCAAATGCAATCATTGTTGATTTCTTCAATTCATTGTCGCAAGGGTATCTTACTTCAGCGGAAGAATATACTTTATTGAAAGCTGTTAACATTTCTTCCATTTTAAAGTTCGGATTAACTCTCTTATGCTTTGCAACAATTTCAATCATTCTGCAACCTGCGTAAACTGCATCGTCAAATCCGTAATATCTGTCTTTAAAGAAAGTATGACCGCTCATTTCTCCTGCTAATACTGCATCAGTTTCTCTCATTTTACTTTTTATGTAACCATGACCTGTTTTACACATAATAGCTTTTCCGCCAAGTGCATTTATTGTGTCGTAAAGGACTTGAGAGCATTTTACCTCAGAAACCATAACCGGTGTTAAGCCTTTTTCTTTATATTTTTCGATAATATCTTGTGCATAAATTAATAAAAGCTTATCTCCTGTCATGCTGTTACCTTGTGAGTCTATAACTCCAATTCTGTCGCTATCTCCGTCAAAAGCAATTCCAAAATCTGCATTGTTTTCAACAACAGCTTTTTTTATGTCAGTCAAAGTCGATTCAAGACTTGGGTTTGGGTGATGGTGTGGAAATCTTCCATCAGGGTTTGAATATAGTTCTATAACTTGGCAACCCAAAGCTCTGTAAAGGTTTGGTGCAACGACTCCACCTGTTCCGTTAGCACTGTCAACAACCACTTTTAATCCTGCACCGATTCTTCCGAACTCATCTTTCATAACATCTGTATAGTCCGGAATTAAATCATATTCTTTTACTTCTCCGATATTTTCAGCCATGGAATGTTCTTCTACTTCTCTAAAAGTATAGGCTTTTATTTCTTTAATTTGTTCTTCGTTTACGGATTGTTTGTTAAAAGTCATCTTCAAGCCGTTATATTGCGGAGGATTATGGCTTGCAGTAACAATTAAAGCTCCTGTAATTTCTTCGCCGTTTGTGATATTTGCATTTACGCCTGCAACTTCTGAGTAATAACCTATTGGTGTTGGAGCAAGTCCTAAATCTACAACATTTGCACCTGTTGAAGTTACACCTCTTATTATTGCTTTGGCAAGGGCTGGTGAGTGTGTTCTTGCATCTCTTGTTACGCTAATCCACATTTCGCTGATTTCTTTTTTTGTGTGTTGTGCCAAATATTTTACAAATCCTCTGCCAATATAGAAAAATAAATCTTCTGTTACGTCTTGACCGTAAATTCCTCTAATATCGTTTTTGCCGAAGGCTTTATCTGAAATCGTTTCTGTCATCAATTTTTTATCTCCTCAAAATATTTTATTTTTTATATAATCTTATTTACTATTTAATATAAATAAATTATACTATAAATATGAGAAATTTTTTATCCAAATTATCAGATAATCAAGCTTTTGTCGGGTGGGTTTTTATTCTCCCTGCTCTTTTGGGAACTTTGGTATTTATCATTATTCCTGTTATTTGTTCTTTCGGGTTAAGTTTTATGCATTGGGATTTGATAAATAAACCCAATTTCGTAGGAATAAGTAATTATATAGAAATATTTGAATCTCCGGCTTTTGGAAAAATATTAATAAATACATTTGTATATGCAATTACGACATCTATATTTGCGGTTATTATTCCACTTGTGCTTGCTTGTATTTTAAATTCTAAAATAAGAGGTTCAGAGTTTTTTAAAACAGCTTATTTTTTGCCTTTTATAACTCCAATGATTGTAATTGCAATTATCTGGCAGTGGATATTTGACCCAAATATAGGGATTTTAAACTATATTTTACACCTGCATATAAATTGGCTATATGATGAAAATTTTGCCATGCCTGCGGTGATAGTTGTCTCTGTATGGAAACTTATAGGATATAACATGGTAATCTTTCTTGCAGGGCTAAGCTCGTTAAATAATTCAATATTTGAAGCTGCAAAAATTGACGGAGCAAATGCGTTTAATGTGTTCAGGCATGTAACAGTTCCCATGCTTTCACCAACAATCTTTTTTGTTGTAATAATTACATGTATAAGTTCGTTTCAAGTATTTGACTTAATTTATATGATGACACAGGGCGGACCGTTAGATAGTACGAATGTACTTGTGTATGCAGTTTATAAAAATGCTTTTGAATATTTTAAAGTCGGACAAGCAAGTGCGATGGCTTATGTATTATTTGTAATAATTTTAATCTTGACAATGATTCAGTGGAATTTGAGAAAAAAGCTTGTATATAACGAAAAATAGCTGATATTTTTTATTAAAAATCCTGCTTTTGCATGTCCTGAGCTTAAAAAAGCTTAAAATAATGTGTAAAAAATCTTAATGTGCTGTTGATTTTTAATTTTCTTTACAATAGAATAAATATACACGTGAAAAAAGATGTAAAGGAAAAGAAAAATGAACCCTATTATTGACGAATTGGAATCACAATATACAACAAGAGAATTACCTGATATGAACCCTGGCGATACTGTTAAAGTTTTCGTTAGAATTATCGAAGGTAATAAAGAAAGAACACAGGCTTTCGAAGGAACTATTATTAAAGAACACGGAAGCGGAATTAACAAAACTATCACTGTAAGAAAAGTTTTCCAAGGTGTTGGTTGCGAACGTGTTTTTGCAATTTACTCACCAAGAGTTGAAAAAATCAACGTTCTAAAACGTGGTGATGTTAGACGTGCTAAGTTGTATTATTTGAGAAATCTTTCTGGTAAGGCAACTCGTATTAAAGAAAAAATTGAAAAAAGAGGTTAATCCTCGTTTTTGATTGGAAAAGCGTAAATGTCTTTTAAGAATAAAGATTTAAACCAAAATGATAATGCCCCTCAATTATTGAAGGGGCATATTCATTGGTATCCGGGGCATATTGCAAAGGCGGAGAAAGCTTTAAAAAATAAACTTTCGCTTGTAGATGCAGTTATTGAAGTTTTAGATTCAAGGATACCTTTTAGTAGTTGTTATAATAATATTGAGTCGTTGTTGGGGGAAAAACCTCGACTTATTTTGTTGAATAAGGTTGATTTAGTAGAAAAACCTGAGTTAACGAAATGGATAGAGTTTTTAGAAAAAAAATCAGGTTGTACGGTTTTGACAACTGATGCAAAAAATTCGAAAAGTTTGAGTTCAGTTGTGTCAAAGGCTATAGAGTTAAGTGAACCGAAGATTCAGGCTTTGATGAAAAAAGGGCTTTTGCGTCGTCCTGCTCGTATTATGGTTGTGGGCATGCCTAATGTCGGAAAATCAAGTATTATAAATAAACTTACACGAACATCGAAAACCAAAGTCGGTGCAAAAGCAGGCGTAACTCGTCAGCAACAATGGGTAAGGATTAATCCTAAACTTGATTTGCTTGATACTCCGGGAATTATCCCTATGAAACAGGAAAATCAAGATGTTGCGGTAAGGCTTGCTTGTGTTAATTCTGTGTCAGAAAATGCTTATGAAAAAGAAATTATTGCAAAAGATTTGCTCGAAATTTTAAGTAAAAATTATGAACCAAAAGTCAGAGAGTATTACAACTTGACAGAAGATGACTCATTGTCTGTTGAAAATGTTGCAAAACGAAGAAATTGGATTACAAGTGGTGCAGAACCAAATATTCAACGAGCTTCTGCAACTATTTTGAATGATTTTAGAGAAGGTAGAATTGGGAAGTTTGTTTTAGATGAGTTTATCGAAGAACAGTAAAGCTTTATTTAGTTTTGATGATGAGAAAGCTAAAGGACTATATTTAATCGGAACAGACGAGGCTGGTAGAGGTCCTGCGTCAGGTGGTGTATTTGCATCTGCTGTCTCTTTTAAAAGTGTTGATAATGATTTGATTGAAAAGCTTTCAAAATTAAATGATTCAAAAAAATTAAGTAAAAAAACAAGAGAAGAACTTTTTGATGTCATAAAAGAAAATACATTTAATTCTGTTATCTGTGTTGAGGTTGAAGAAATTGAAAAAACGAATATTTTAGCTTGTTCTCTGAAGGCTATGAAGTTGGCATGCGAAGATGTTATAAACCAAATTAATCTTTTTAAAACAAACGAAAAACAAGTTGATGTAAAAGTTTTGGTTGATGGAAACAGATTAATAAGAAATTTTGAATTTAATCAGGAAACTATAGTGAAAGGTGATTCCAAATCCGCAGCAATCGCAGGTGCAAGTATTTTGGCAAAAGTTTCCAGAGACCGATATATGCTAAAATTAGATGAAGAATTTCCACAGTATAATTGGAAAAGTAATGCAGGATATTTAACAAAAGAACATTTTGAAGCTATTGATAAGTACGGAGTTACTAAGTATCATCGTAAAAGCTTTCTAAAAAAACATTTTCAAAAGCAGTTGACACTTTTCTGATTTTAATTATTATCCAAAGGGATTATTTAAAAATAATCCTTTTTGATGATGACGGGATTTTTTGTTTTTGTTACTTTTATAATATGAAATATTCAGCTATAGACTACATTCCTAAAATTTCACCCGATAATTTAGAAGTTTTGTCGTTAATTTATACTCCGGGTGTTGGTCAGGCATGTTTAAAAATTAAAGAAAATCCTGAGGGTTCTTTTGTTTATACTAATCGCTCAAATTCTGTTGCGGTTATATCTTTTAACTATAAAGACTCTCTTGCTCGTTCAATCTTCTTAAAAGATGCTTTAAATATTGATGCGTATCCTTTAGAGGTTGCAAAGAAAAGTTTAAAATTAGTTGTTGAAAATATCTCGCCAAACTTTTGTGGTATAGATTTAACCTTGATAGCTGATGAATTGGAAAATAAAAAATTTAATGTCAAAATTCCTGTTTTGACTACAAAAACTGCAAATATTGAGGAATTTTTCTCACCTGTTTCAAAAAATATTTTTATGTTTGATGAATCAAAATTGGAAGGTGATTTTCAAGAAAAGGCATTATCGTTGAGAGAACTGGCAGGTGGTGTAATTGAAAGCTCTTTGACTTCAAAAGAAATTATGAAACCTGTTGCAATCGTAAGCGATGGCTCGGCTGTTTTGGGCTTTGGAAATATTGGTGCAGAAGCAGGTTTACCAGTTATG
>JAGOIO010000112.1 GCA_017995595.1 bacterium
ATAAAAAACTCTATCCAATATTGATAAAATTCTTCCTGACGGGTGAGCATAATAAACAGGTGTCCCAAAAATAAACCCATCACATTCCTTAGCTTTATTAATAATCTCATTTACTATGTCTTTTCCAAATATGCATCTTCCTGTATTATTAGTCTTACAGGCCTTACAACCACAACAATCTCTGATTGGTTTTGCATCTGTTGTTATAATCTCAGTTTCAATTCCCTCTTGATTTAAAGTTTTTGAAATTTCACCTAAAGCAATTGACGTACTGCCATTCTTATTTGCACTACCATTTAACAATAAAACTTTCATATTATTACTCCTAAATATAAACTTTTAACATTTAAAGTTTAACACAATTTTTTGCAAATAAAAATACCGACTCAAATAAATGAATCGGTATCTTTATGTTTATTTTAAATTATCAACTAAGCAATAATTTTGTCAACAACACCGGCACCAACTGTTCTGCCGCCTTCTCTGATGGCAAATCTCATACCTTCTTCGATGGCAACTGGAGCAATCAATTCAACTGTCATAACAATGTTATCACCAGGCATTACCATTTCACCTTCAAATTGGATTGTACCTGTAACGTCAGTTGTTCTGATATAGAATTGAGGTCTGTATCCAGGGAAGAATGGAGTATGACGTCCACCTTCTTCTTTTTTCAATACATAAACGTTAGCTGTGAACTTTGTATGTGGGTGAATTGAGCCAGGAGCAGCCAAAACTTGACCTCTTTGAACATCTGTTTTATCAACACCACGAAGCAAAGCACCAATGTTATCACCAGCTTGACCTTGATCAAGTTGTTTTCTGAACATTTCAACACCGGTAACGGTTGTTTTCTTAGTATCACCTAAACCAACCAATTCAACTTCATCACCAACTTTAACCAAACCACGTTCAACACGGCCTGTAGCAACAGTACCACGACCAGTGATTGAGAAGATGTCTTCAATTGGCATCAAGAATGGTTTGTCTAAATCACGTTCTGGAGTTGGAATATAGTCATCGATAGCGTCCATCAATTCCCAAATTTTATCAACCCATTTATCTTCACCTTTTTTAAGTTTTGGATTAGCTTGGATAGCTTCCAAAGCTTTAAGAGCTGAACCATGAATAAATGGAATGTTATCTCCGTCGAATTCATAAGAAGTTAACAATTCTCTAACTTCCATTTCAACTAAGTCTAACAACTCAGGATCATCAACCATATCACATTTGTTCAAGAATACGATCAATCTTGGAACACCAACCTGTCTTGCTAACAAGATGTGTTCACGAGTCTGAGGCATAGCACCATCAGTAGCTGCAACAACTAGGATAGCTCCGTCCATTTGAGCTGCACCTGTAATCATGTTCTTTACATAATCTGCGTGGCCCGGGCAATCAACGTGAGCATAGTGTCTTTTATCTGTTTCGTATTCAACGTGAGCAGTTGAAATCGTGATACCTCTCGCTTTTTCTTCTGGAGCAGCATCGATTTCATCGAATTTCTTTGCTTCTGCTTTTCCTGCTGCAGCCATAACTCCTGTAATTGCTGCTGTCAATGTAGTTTTTCCGTGGTCAACGTGGCCGATTGTACCAACGTTAACGTGCGGTTTCGTACGTTCATATTTTTCACGTGCCATGAGGTTAATCTCCTTTTTTAATTATACTACCTTCACTTATCTACTAAGTATATCCTTTATTTTATACGCTCAATTTTGATTGTCAATAATAATTGTAAGCTTTTAAAATAAGGAAAACTCTAGCATTCTTTTTTATTGTTGTTCTTCTGTGTTTTCTGTTTCTTCTGATTGCACTTCTGAAACATTTTCAACATCAGATTCATCAACAACTTGTTGATTCATTTCTTCTTCAACTTCTGACTTTATTGAATCTTCTTCAACATTTTCTTCCTGAGAAATTTCTTGGTCTTGATTTTCTTCTTGTTGTTCTGATTGTTCTGCTCTTGCTTGTTCTGCATTTTGCATTTGAGAAACACTCTTGATGTCAATTTTCCAATTTGTAAGTTTATGAGCTAATCTTACGTTTTGACCTTCACGACCGATAGCAAGGCTTAATTGATCATCTGGAACTACAACAAGTGCTTCGTGAGCGAATTCATCATCTGCCAAGATATCAACAGAAACAATTCTTGCAGGTGAAAGTGCGTTAACAATGTATTCAACAGGGTCTTCTGACCATCTCACAATGTCAATTTTTTCATTTTTTAATTCACCTACGATGGTTTGAATTCTGCTTCCTCTTGGTCCAATACATGCTCCAACAGAATCAACTTCAGGATCATTTGAGAAAACAGCTATTTTTGTTCTAAACCCGGCTTCTCTTGCGATTGACTTAATTTCAACGATTCCATCTTCAATTTCAGGAACTTCCAATTCAAAAAGTTCTCTAACAATTTCAGCATGGGCATGTGAAACGATTACTTGAGGAAGTCTTGTTGTTTCTTTTACATTTAAAACAAATACTCTGATTCTTGTTCCAGGTTTGTAATATTCACCTGGAATTTGTTCTCTTTGAGGCATAATTGCATCAGTTTTACCAATGTTAACAATGACATTTCTGCTTTCAACTCTTTGAACAATACCTGTAGTTAAAGTTCCTTTTTTCTCTAAGAATTCATTTAGAACCATATTTCTTTCAGCTTCTTTTATTCTTTGAGTAATAACTTGTTTTGCTGATTGAGCAGCGATTCTGCCGAATTGATCAGGAGTAACTTCAATTTTCACCTCATCATCATATTCAACTTCTTCATCAATTTCTTTTGCAGCTTCAAGTGAAATTTGAGTATCAACATCTTCAACTTCTTTAACAACAGTCATTGTTTTGAAAACACCAATTTCGCCAGATTGCTCATCTAAAATTGCTTCAATATTATCAGCTTCTTTTATTCTCATATTTTTTTTGTAAGCTGCGACCATAGCATCACAAAGAGAAGAAATTATAACGTCTTTTGATATTCCACGATCTCTTTCCAGTTCTTCACAAGCTTCAAATAAAGCTGTACCTATTTTTATCATTTTATTCTCCTTTTATTGTCAAATTTTAACTCTAATCTTCTATGTACAATTTTGCTGAATGAATTTTTTCTCGTTTTATCCATATATTAGATTCATCATCTAGTTTTTGAACATTTAACCCTTCATTTTCATCAAAATCTAAAATCTTTGCTTTAAATACTTTTTCTTCATCGTCTCCAACGCCTGAATTTAATTTAAGAATAATATTTTTCCCTTTAAATATCAAAAACTCCTTATCAGACTTGAATTTTCGTTCTAACCCTGGAGAAGAAATTTCTAAGTAATATTTACAAGGAATAATTTCATCTAAAAAGTCATTTAAACTACGAGTGATATTTTCGCAGTCATCGAGAGTAACACCCTTTGTATAAGAATATATAAAGACTCTCAAAAACCATCTATGATTTTCTTTAACAAATTCAATTTCAACAGGAATAAAATCGAATCTAATCAAAGTATTTTCGATTAGAGGTGTGATTTTTTCCATAATTTCTTTTCTGTTAACATTCTCGGGTTTCATATAATCCTTTCACAAAGACATATTTTTGTAAGATATTTTTAGCATGCTCAAACACAAATTGACAAACTGACCTTACTCAGAAAAAAAGAACGAGCAAAAGCCCCGTTCTTACCACGTGTCGCCTGAAACTAAATTTCAAGCATACTAAAACACATGACAATAATAACTAAAAAAATACCTAATGTAAATAGCGATAAACAGATTTAAAGATAAAATAAATTTTAGAAGGTTATTTACAGGGACTTTCAGGTAATTTGTTTAAAAAAGTTAACAATTAAAAATAAACAAGCAATTATTTAAATCAAAATGACTTTATATAAATATACGGGAAAGTAAAATTAGTAATATTAATTAACTTAGGGGGATATAGATATGAGTTTTGAAATCGGAAATTTTGGCACAAAGAAAAGTAGCAATCCATTTTTGAATGGAATTCAAAAGAAGCAACAAGAAGAAAATTCTGTAGCATATATGGGAAACCCAATGCAAGCAATTAACAGCATTTTTACCCACGGCGGAGCATCTCACGGAACACAAACTCACGATTCAGCCGTAAGAGCATAAGTATTTGCTAAAAAGTTTATTTGATATAAAATAGTCCTGTAACTTTAATTAGATTATAGGACTATTTTTTAATATGTTATTAACAGCCGATATAGGAAATACCAATATAACACTTGGACTTTTTGATGATTCAGCATTAATAGAAGAATTCAGATTAGCAAGCGACAAAGATTTATCACTTGAAGAATATGAAGTTTTACTAAAGACATTGTTCAAAGAATATGATGTTAAGGGCTGTATAGTAGGCTCTGTTGTTGATGAACTTAACAAAAAGTTTAAAACTGCAGTAGAAAAAGTTTTTAAGATTACACCTATTTTTGTAAATTACGCAATAAATACAGGAGTAAAATTAGCACTAAAGCACCCAAAAGAAGCAGGTGCAGACAGAATCGCAAATGCATGCGGAGCGTTTATGTTGTATGAAAGACCTTGTATAGTTATTGACTTTGGTACTGCGACAACATTTGATATTGTAAATAAAAATGGAGAATTTATTGGTGGAATAATTGCTCCTGGGTTAAATTTACAACTAAAAAGTTTAAACAAATTTACGTCAAAACTTCCTAAAATTGATGTTGCAAAATCTAAAAGTGCAATCGGAAACAATACGTCAGATGCAATACTTTCAGGGGTAATCAGAGGAGCATCTTGCATGATAGACGGACTTGTAAAACAATGCGAAAAAGAACTTGGAGAAAAAGTAACACTCGTTGCAACAGGCGGATATTCATCACTTATTGCTGATTACCTTGATCGCCCTTTTGATTTTATAAATCCAACACTAACCCTTGAAGGTCTTAGATTTTTGTATAATTTTAATAAATAACACTTTTAAATTTTAAATAAAAGAGTTATAATATTTATACTAAGTGAGGTACTAGTAAATGAATAATTCAAAAACAGCTTTCACTCTTGCAGAAGTTTTAATAACTCTTGGAATTATCGGTATTGTAGCAGCATTAACAATACCGACATTGATGAATAAAAGCCAAAAACAGCAAACGGTAACAGCCTTAAAAAAATCATATTCAACATTTTCACAAGTAAT
>JAGOIO010000113.1 GCA_017995595.1 bacterium
GGTTTATGGATTGCTATGCAGGTTTTGAAGAAAAAGGAGTAATTTTTGGAGCAGGAGTTTGGCAAATTGGAGATGTAAACTCAACTAACTATAAGCAAGAAGCTTTTGATATGGGGAAATCCGTTTAAGATTTGACTAACCTCAAAAGAAAAGCCTGATTTTATATAAAATCAGGCTTTCTCTTTATTTGATACCTATAATAATTAAACAACACTTGTAGGAACTTTATGAGCGTCCATTCTTTCCTTAATAGCACCTTGAGGTTCATAGTAAGGAGAAACAGTCATAATCTTTGCCGCAACATCAGGATAATGATAAATAAATTTCAATTCACTATCGGTTAAAGGCTTTTGAGTATGTACGTTTGCATAACGAGCTAATTCCAAAATATTTCTTGCCTCATGCTCATCTTTAAATTCAATTTCAAGGTTTTCATAAACATTTCTGAATCCCTTAATACCGCCATATTCACCAATAGTAATCATACGACCGGTTTCAATAATTTCAGGTTCACCTCTACCAAGCTCTTCGAAATCATAAAGCTCATAATTTCTTCTGTCCTTTAACGCACCATCAGCGTGAATTCCTGATTCATGAGCAAAAGCATTATCACCAACTGCAGGTTGATTTATCGGAATAGGAACACCAAAAGCATAAGCGGTGTATTTAGCAAGTTTCCAAGCCTTACTCAAATCTATTTGAGGATCAATCTCATACTTACCTTTAAACCCGCTTGATTTTAGAATTGCAAGCAAGCATGAAACCAAATCAGCATTTCCTGCTCTTTCGCCCATACCGTTTACCGCAGTATTGATATAAGCATTAACACCTGCATCAATAGCGGCTTGAGCTCCCATAACAGAGCATGCAACTGCCATACCTAAATCATTATGAAAGTGAGTTTCAATATCCATGTGAGTTTCTGATGCAATTTTATAAATCCTATCATAGGCAGAACGAGGGTCATCAAAACCTAATGTATCACAATATCTGAATCTTTTTGCACCGGCTTTTTTAGTTTCTTTTGCATATTTTATTAAGAAATCTATATCACTTCTTGATGCATCTTCAGCATTTACGCCAATCGTTTCCGCACCTTTATCCAAAGCACACTCAACAGCTTCACAAGTTTGAAGTAATAAATCTTCCGGAGTTTCTTTTCCTCTATACTTACCGTAAATCATTTGACTTGAAGTTGATTGAGATAAGTTAATATTTTTCAACTCTGGAACATTTTTAAATGAAAGTTCAACATCACTGGCGATAGCTCTCATCCAACCTGAAAGCTTTGTCTTTGTGATTGCACCTCTTTTTACAAGTTCTAAATTCCCATTCAAATAATTTATCTCGTGTTTCGTTGTTGGAAATCCAAATTCTGACTGCGAAATACCCATATTATCCAACATTAAATTAATAATCGTTTTTTGCAACTTTGCAAGACCCAATCTTGAAGTTTGCACACCATCTCTGTTTGTAACATCTACAAAATAAATTTTCCCCATAACATTAACCCTCCTGTCAGATATTATTATACACAAAATTTTAAAAAATGAAGTTATCTTTACTTTTATTTAATAACTTGCATTTTACACATATATTAATTAAAATAAATGTATGAGTAAAATCAAAGAATCACAAATTGCAAAAATTTCTTTTAAACTTCCGGATAATACAGATAAAGACATAATTTGTAAAGTTAAAGGAATATATAGCGACAGAATTTCATTAGATTTTCCGCCGGAGGCACTTTCTTATGCCGAATATTTACAAGAAGGAAATGAAATTCCAATTAGCGTTTACTCAACAAATGGTGTAAATGTTTTTAAATCTATGATTTTAGATTCACCTCTTGAAAAAGATTTTATGATAGAATATTCTGGAGAATATGTTCATATTCAAAGACGACAATACAACAGAACAGAACTTGAGACCAAAATTATTATAATGAGAAAAGGTTCTCAAAATATCGTTACAAAGACTGTAGATATTGGCGGTGGCGGTATAAGATTTGTATATGACGGACGATTTAAACCTGAAGAAGAAGTTGATATACGATTATTCCTACCTTTACAACTAAAGGCAATTTCGGCAAAAGGTTACATAATAAACCACCCGAACTACATTCCAAAAAATAATCAAATAGTATTTTTTACAAGTATTCAACAAACAGACAGAAAATTAATCGTAAAAAAATGTTTTGAGTTGGAAGCAGCATTAGAAGAAATAAAAGAAAGTTAAATATGCAATCAGAAGAGTCAAAAACGTTAGAAAAGATAGATAAAGTTGTTAAAAAAGGCAACGTAAGAAAAGCCATAGAGCTTTGCCAGTTGAGCTTGCAAGAAAATCCGACAAACGCAGATTTGCATGTCAGACTTGGCGATTTATATTTAGAATGGCACTTAGATATTTATAATTCATCTCAATATGTTGATGAAGCTATCACTGAATATCAAAGAGCATTAGAAACATATATTGATTCTGCTGAAATTTATTTCAAAATAGGTCAAGCGTTTTACTATAAAGGCGACTTGGAAAAAGCTATCAATTATCTTGATATGTCTTTAAAGAAAGATGCTAAATACGGTAAATCTTATTACTTACTTGCCGAAACTTATACAAAAAAAGCAAGATTTATGGAAGCTATTGATAATGCGAGAAAAGCAATAAAGGTAACGCCTTTTAGAAATTCTTGTGCACACTTCTTATTAAGTAACATTTACAGACTTACATCTTACAGAAATGCCAAATTTAAAATAAAAGGTAAGTTTGAATTTTTACTTTCTGCATTGACACTTCCTCTTGATAAGCAGGCAATAAGTAATGTGTTTAAAACTATTTCTTACTTGAAATTCTTCCCGATTTTGATTAAGGGATTTATTAAAGTTCAAACTAAAGGACTTGCTGATGCAATAGAAATTTATGAACAAGCTCTTGAATTAGCTCCAGGCTTTGTTCCATTATACTCACTTTTGGGAGATATTTACAGAACAATCGGACAATTTGATGATGCAATAACTGAATACAAGATGGCAATTTGGCTTGACAGTTTAAATATGCAGGCTTATCGTTCTCTTTGCTTAGCTTATGAAGAACAAGGCGATTATGATAGTGCAATAGAAACTTACCAGAGAATGATTGAAATATTACCTAACATGCCTGATTTTCACTCAAATCTAGCAAACTTCTATTATTTAAAAGGTGATGTTGCCTCTGCAATTCAACATTACCAAGCTGCAATAACACTAAACCCAAAGAAAGAATGGACAAGTTTAATAGCTCAAACATTAGGTTTTGTACATCAAGAAGCAACAAAAGATTTAGATGCTGCAATTAGTGCATACCAATGTGCTTATGTTTTAACTCCTGAAGACATTGATATATACATAAATCTTGGCAGTGCATTTTACGATAAAGAAGATTATGACAATGCACTTGAAGTTTACAGAAATGCATTGGAGCTTCAACCTGACAATGCAAAAATTCACTGTAATTTAGGTTTTTTACATTGGGGTAAAGGCGATACTGATGAAGCGATTAAAGAATATGAATTAGCTATAAAGTATGATAAGGGTTATGATATTGCGTATAATAATTTAGGTGTTATCTACCTTGACGACTTGGGAAGAGTTCAACATGCAGCCGATTTATTTACTAAAGCTGTTGAAGCAAATCCAAATTATGCTCTTGCACACTTTAATCTTGCACGTGCGGTAACCATAAAAGGTGATAAAGTAGAAGCTGCAAAATTATATCAAGTTTCTCAAGATATAAATAAACTTACGCACGAAATTGATCCTCAAGATATTACAGATAAAATCAACGAGTTATTCCAATAATAATTAATATATACAGATTAAAAAAAAGCTCTCATAATTTGAGAGCTTTTCAATTATATAAATTATAAATTTTTTATTTTTAATCTTGCCTGAATATCTTCTAACAACCTTCTGTTAGCAGATAACAAGTCAGCCAGCACAGCAAAAATAGCAAGCTGAACACCAACCAACAAAAGTACGGCAGAAAGAACAACGGATTGCACATGCCCGTGTCCAAAGCCAGTCATATAGTAATACAAAAACCTTAACCCGAGAATAAGACCTAAAGAAAAGATTACAGAACTCAATATTGCAAAAAATCTAAACGGACGATACAAAATAAACATTCTTATCATTGTAAACATTGAGCGTCTTATATAATCAAAATTATTTTTAACTAATCGTGATTTTCTTAAATCTTTATTTACACGAATCGGAACAGATTTAATATTAAATCCTTTTGCACCGGCTTGAATTATAGTTTCTAAAGTATAAGTATAATTATCAAAGACATTTAATCTTATTGCAACATCTTTTGAAAAAGCACGAAAGCCACTTGGAGAATCCTCAACTTCTGTTGAGCTTAATAATTTCATGACAAAAGAACCGAGTTTTTGCAACGACTTTTTAACAAAAGAGAACTCCTTTATCTTCAATACATCTCTTGCACCAACAACCATATCAGCTTCACCGTTTAAAATCGGAGAAACAATCTTTTCTATGTCATCTGCACAATATTGATTATCGGCATCGGTATTAACAATAATATCCGCACCTAAATCAAGAGCTGAAGAAAGTCCCAGACAAAAAGCTTTTGCAAGACCTTTATTCTTTGAAAAGCTTACAATGTGATTAACACCGTTTTCTTTTGCAACATCAATAGTTTTATCGGTAGAACCATCATTTATAATCAAAACTTCAATTTCATCAATACCATTAATTTTCTTTGGCAAGGCTTGTAATGTCGTAGCCAAAGTAGCTTCTTCATTATAACAAGGAATTTGGATAACTAATTTCATAATTTATTCTCTTTTCTTATTGTTTTGTGTAATATTATAAATGATAATAGAAAATGTTGCAAATATTTTATTGATTTGGGAGAAATAATGAAGATATTAAAGGATAAAAGATTTTGGTTATTAGCTGTTATAACAGCTATTGGTTTTTGGTTAAGATTAATATTTTTAAACAAACCTGAAGGACTTTGGAATGATGAATATGTAAGCTGGTCTATTGCTTCAATTCCGTTTGGCAAGGACTTTTTTACAGGAATTATCAGTCAATGCCACATGCCTCTTTACTATTTTTATCTTAAATTCTTCATTCATTTTTGGGGAAGTAATGACT
>JAGOIO010000006.1 GCA_017995595.1 bacterium
TTTAGCTTCAATTTCAACTTTTTAATTTCCTTGTCAGAATCCATAATTTGAATATTTCTTTTAAATTTATCAGGTGAATAAATATTTTCATCTATATATTTGTGTTTAGTCAAAAGTCCACCTGTAGGATTTTGAATTAAAGATTTTACATGGTTTTCATACAAAGTAAAATCTTCTTCGATATGCGGAAATTGTGAATTTAACATTCTATTTACATCTTTTGTTTGCATAATTATACTTCTGTTTTTTGGGGTATTTAGATTAATTTTAATCTCTGACATTTTGAATTTATTTCCTTTCTAATACTAATTTACACTGACTTCAGCAGAATTTCTATAAGTTTCGACGTACTGAGGGTTAACAGCAAGCCACTTGAACGCTTGAGAAGTAGTCTCAGGAATTTCAACAACGAAAGTTCCGCCATATCTTCCACGCTCAAATCTTAAATAACCTTCTTTTGAAAGATTATTAAACGCCTTACGAATTGTGTTAGGACTCAAATCCAATTCATTAGACAAAGCCATAATTGACGGCAATTTCTCACCGATTTCGTAATTCTCTGCTATCAATCGTTTTATATGATTTTGGGTTTTTTCATAATTGTAAAAAGCTGTATCTTTTGCAGATGCAAAAATAGAAGTTTCTCTCTTTGGAGCAAATGCACTTTCACTAGGCATTTTGATAACCGTTGTACCATATCTTCCACGTTTTGCGAGCAAAATTCCGTCTTTTATAAGTTGTTTAAACGCACCATGAATAGTCTTTATACTAACTTTTAATTCACTTGCAAGCTTATCATGTGCAGGAATTCTATCTCCAACTTTCAAATTTTTATCTATATATTTTTCTAAATCTTTTTTAACTTTTTCAACCAAGGTTTCATTACTCGTTTCTAAAACTGATTTATCAACAGAGAAATCCCTATTTTTAACACGCCAGCAAGAAATTCCTGCATCTTTTATTTGATGTTCCAATATTCCCTCAGAACAAAGATATTCAAGTGCCAATCTTGTTGTATTTAGAGAGGCATTTATCAAACTTGCCAAAACTCGTGATGATGGCAAAATTTGACCAACTTTAAACTTGCTTTCTGACAAATATTTTTTTATCAAATTAATTGTAACTTCACGCTTTGATGTCAATTTTCTGACATTGGTTGTAGTTTTTTTCCAATCCTTTACAAATGTTCCGATACATTGTTTTGATTCAACAAAACCTTTATCTTCAATATATCTCAACGAATTTTGAATCGTTCCGATACTTACACCTAAATAATATGCTAATTCTGCTTTTTTAGGCAAAAGTTCCATTTCGTTAATTCTGCCACATGTAAAATCTTTCTTTATCCAGTCAATAAGCCAATTTGCAATAACTACAGATTTTGCTTCAAATATATTCTTTAAATCAGGTTTCTCTATAGAAATCCTATCTATCGAAATTCTTTTCAAACTATTCTTATCTATATTTAAAAATTTATTGTTTTTTGTCATACGACCTCCACACATTTTAATATTATAGTTAATATCAAAAAACAAGCAAATTTTTTTTTGTTATTCATCTGCGAAATTTTAATATTTCGTAACCTAAATTAAACAAGCAACTTGCTATAACCTTGAATTTTATTAGTTTTATTGATAAAATCAGACGTATGAAATTTAGAGAAATTATAAATTCAATAATGCAGAAAAAGAATTTAATCATGGTTTTGACAACAATGATTTATTCTATAGGTTTATTTTCATACTTCTACAATTTTGGAATTTTAACAGCAGGAATTTTATTAATACTAGCAATTATCGCAATTTTAAAAGACTATATTTCTCCTAAACTGGTTTTATTTTGGTATTTTATATTTCTTTTTGCATTCATTAATGCAACGATTAGAATTAAAGATTCAGATGCACTTTATGAAATAGCCCCACAAAAAGGAACTATTGAAGGACAAGTTGTTTCTATTCCGGAAAGAACACCACAAAGAACACGATTTTTCTTCAAAGTTTCAAAAATAAATTATAACGGCAAATTCCAAAATATAACAGGAAAGACTTATGTTTCAATTTATGCTGACGAAAAGCTTGATATTGGAGATTACTGCGATATTGAGGGAAAGCTAAAGCCTCCATTTAAAGTCGGAAATCCATCTCAATTTGATTTTGGAAAATATTTAAGAAACTTTGATACGTTTACGACATTCTCTTCGGAAGGTAATGTTCAAAAAATAAACGAAAAACTGGGATTTAAATGGAAATTTTTACAAAGTTTAAACAGGTTAAGAAACAGAATATTAAATGAGCAATCAAGATTTATCAAAAGTCCTAACATAGAAATTCTCGGAGGAATCGTATTTGGAGATGATGCAGTAACACCACCTGATTACATCAAGTCCGCATTTGCAAATTCAGGGATATTACATATTCTCGCTGCATCAGGAATGAATGTAGCAATCATTTATGGAGCGTGGTACTGGATTTTAAAGAAATTGAGAGTTCCTTTTACAATATCTGTTATAAGCGGAATTTTCGTGATAATTTTTTATTCAATGATGACAGGACTTGGAGCTTCAGTCGTCCGAGCGATGTTAATGCTGATTTTCATATTAATCGGAAAATTATTCGACCGAGATGCCGACAGCATTTCACTTTTATCTTTTGTCGGACTTTTAATGCTTATCGCAAACCCTGCTGATATAAATAACGTAAGCTTCCAACTTTCATTTTTAGCAACGTTCGGGCTTCTTACAACTGCTCCTGCGATATTTTCAAAAGTAAACAAACTTCCTAATTGGCTTAGCGGTACAATTTTTATCCCACTTGTTGCTCAAATTTGGGTTGCTCCGATTCAAATGTTTTACTTCAATACTTTTAGTCTTTACTCAGTACTTGTAAACATTCTGGTTGTTCCTGTTGTAAGTATTGTCAGTTTCGGAGGATTTGCGAGTGCAGTTCTTGCTATTTTTCCACAAATCGCACCTACCGTTTGTTCTTTCTTTGCTAAAATATTAAATCCGCTACTAAATTACGTAGTCTTTGTACCTGAGCTTTTTGCAAAAATTCCTCACGCACTACTTATTACAACTAAACCTACAATATTGCAATTAATTATATATTACATTCTTGTTGTCGCAATAACTTTACTTGCAAAATACGGTAAGGGAAAGAAATTTACAACAATCTCAATAATAATGTTTTGCATTTTGATTTTCTCAAGTGTAAATATTCCAAACCACAACTTTGAAACTATTGCTTTTGATGTTCAAAATGCTGATGCTTTCTTAATAAAAACGCCACAAAATAAATATTTTATGATTGATAGTGCAAAATCAGGTTATCACGGTTCAAAATCTACTGCACAAGCAGTTATTCTCGAATATTTAAGAGACAAAGGCATAACTGAACTTGAAGGATTTATAATTACTCACTTTGACAACGACCACTCTGGCGGTGCGGTTGATATTATGAAAAACATAAAAGTTAAGCACTTATACTTAAATTCTTACAATGAACATTCAAATACTTCAAAAAATATTTTTTCTTATCTGAAACACCACAAAAATATTACCGTTGAAATTCCAAAATCCGAAGAAATAATATATAAAGAAAATAATAATTTTAAAATAAAAGCGTATAAGTGCAACTTCAAAGGTCGGCACACAGATAATGATAATTCTATAATAACTCTTGTTTCTGACGGAAATTTTGATGAATTATTTATGGCAGATGCAGGATTAAAAGCTTTTCATAAAATACAAAATTTATTACCGAATAATATTGAAGTTTTAAAAATAGGACACCACGGAGCTAAAAATGTCGCAGATAAAAACATGCTAAAAAGAATTAATCCAACATTTACAATCGTATCAACAGGACAAAACAACTACGGACACCCAAATCCTTATACTATGTACATTTTGGAACATAATTGTAAAAAAGTTTTTAGAACAGACTACAACAATTCAATAAAAATAGTAGAAAAAGGAAATAACTATCAAGCATTCGAATTTTCTAACGAAAAATATAAATATATCCAAGCAAGTCAAATTTATTTAGGTAAATAAATTGAAAGATTGAAAAAAAACATTAAATGAAATAAAAAGGGAAAAAATGAAAAAATTTATATTAACAATAATCACATTATTTGTAATGGCAAGTGCAGTATTTGCAGAAGGCGTAATACTACAAGGCGGAGTTTCCATAGACAAAGTACCTAAGTCTCTATACGGCGAATGGAGAGTAAGTGCAAGCCTAATTTCAACAAACAGTCCTTATACTTTTAAAGAATCTTCTCTCGATTTATGGAACTTATCAAGAGTCGGTAACGTCGTTACTTTAGAAAATCCTTTTAATGGTGCAAAATCATCAATTACAATAAACAAAGCGGAGGGAAATTTAATAAAATTTAAGAAAATCGGAAATTATGATGGTAAAATTTTATCTGATGTAGTACAATTAACTTTATCAAAAGATAGGTTTGTAGGAACAAATTATCTGACAATACAAACCCTATCAGCTTCAAAAACCTTATTAAAAAGCGAACGTGCTACATATAAGATTTATGGAGAAAAAATAGCAGGTTCAAGTATAAAGTAAAGCCCCAAAATAAAAGGAGAAAATTTAAGCAAATGGAGAGTTTAGAATTTGATACAATAATATTGGGCGGTGGCCCAGCAGGATTATCTGCGGCAATTTATGCAGGAAGAGGTGCAATTTCAACAGCAATAATTGATATTACAATGTTTGGCGGGCAACCTTCAAATTATCTTGAACTTGAAAATTACCCGGGTGCAAAGTTAGTAAGCGGTTACGATTTAATGGAAAAATTTGAAGACCATGCTGATGAATTTGGCGTTCAAAAATTTCCGATGCAAGAAATTGTAAATGTTGACCTTACTTCAACAATAAAAACAATAACAACCAAAGATAATATTTTCAAAGCTAAAACAATCATAATCGCAACAGGTGCTGCTCCAAGAAAACTTGATATCCCCGGAGAAAAAGAATTTATCGGACGTGGCGTAAGTTATTGTGCTGTATGCGACGGTGCTTTCTACAGAAATAAAATCGTAGCAATCGTTGGCGGTGGAAATTCTGCCGTTGAAGAAGGTATGTACCTTACAAAATTTGCACAAAAAGTTTATATAATCCACCGTCGTGATGAACTTAGAGCTGATAAAATCGTTCAAGAAAGAGCTTTTAAAAATGAAAAAATAGAATTTATATACAACGCAGTACCAAAAGAAATTTTGGGCAAAGATGTTGTAAACACTATCGTTTTAGAAAATGTAAAAACTCACGAAATATCTGAATTAAAAACTGACGGAGTTTTCCCTTATATCGGAATTACACCTCACGTTGAAATGTTTTTAGGTCAAATTAAAACTGACAAGGCAGGATTTATTATAACTGATGAAACAATGCAAACTTCAACAAAAGGAGTTTTCGCAGTCGGAGATGTTCGCACAACACCACTTAGACAGGTTATTACTGCTGCATCTGACGGTGCTATAGGTGCTGTTTTTGCCGTTAAATATATTGAACAACTGAAAGAAGCTCTCGTATAATACTTAAATTCACCTTTTCAGGCTAAAACTTTCCGATTTTCTTTACTTTATTTCTTGAAGTGATTTAATAATATTGATGATTTTGAAAGAAGAAAGGATATTTTTATGTCAAGTATTAAAGTTGTTTTACCGGACGAGTCAAGTATCCAAATCGAAGAAAATTCAAATGTCTATGATTTAGCAATGAAAATTTCTGAAGGTTTGGCTAGAAATGCCGTTAGTTCTAAAATTAACGGAGAAATTAAAGACTTAACCACGACGTTGAAAGACGGCGATAAAGTTGAAATTTTGACTTCAAAAAATCCTGAAACTCTACATATATTGAGACACTCAACATCTCACATTATGGCTCAAGCCGTTCAGGCAATTTTCCCTGATGCAAAACTTGCAATAGGTCCTGCTACAGATGACGGTTTTTACTATGATTTTGATTTAACTGACGGACACGCTTTTACTGAAGATGATTTGCAGAAAATCGAAGATAAAATGCACGAACTCGTTAAACAGAATCTCGTTTTTGTAAAAGAGTACGTTAAAGATGTTGATAAACAAATAGCAGATTTTAAAGCTGAAGGTGAAATTTACAAAGCTGAATTATTAGAAGAACACAAAAACGATAATCCTACATTGTATGTAACAAAAGACAATGACGGAAAAGCTTTATATAACGACCTTTGTGCCGGTCCTCATATTCCAAACACTAAATTTATAAAAGCATTTAAGCTTTTAAAAGTCGCTGGTGCTTACTGGAGAGGTAATGAAAAGAACAAAATGCTTCAAAGAATATATGCAACAGCATTTTGGACAAAAGATGATTTAAAAGACTATCTTCACATGATGGAAGAAGCTGAAAAAAGAGACCACAGAAAACTAGGAACTCAACTTGATTTATTCTCTGTAAGAGAAGAAGTAGGTGCAGGTTTCGTTTTGTGGCACCCTAATCTTTCTATCGTTAGAGAAGAAATTGAAAACTACTGGAGAAGCGAACACAGAAAAAGAGGCTACGTAATAGTTACAACTCCTCAAATTGCAAAATCTAAGTTGTGGGAAATTTCAGGACACATGGATCACTACAAAGAAAATATGTTCTTTATCCAAAAAGATAATGAAGATGATGACCAATACGTTGTAAAACCTATGAATTGTCCTTTCCATATCTTGATTTATCAGGCAAACAGACACTCTTACCGTTCACTTCCACTTAGAATGGCTGAACTTGGTACAGTTTACAGAAAAGAAAAGTCAGGTGCCTTATCAGGCTTAACTCGTGTTCAAGGCTTCACTCAAGATGATGCTCACATTTTCTGTACTCCTGAACAATTAGTTGACGAAATTAACAGTATTATTGATTTCGTTTCTGATACAATGAAAATATTTAATATGAGTTTTGAAGTTGAACTTTCTACTCGTCCTGAAAGTTATGTCGGAACTATTGAAAATTGGGATTTGGCAGAAGCAGGACTAAAAGAAGCTATGAACAGACGACAAATGAAATATGATATTAATGAGGGCGATGGAGCTTTCTACGGTCCAAAAATAGACTTCAAGGTTAAAGATGCTATCGGTAGAACTTGGCAATGTGCTACAATTCAATTAGACTTTAATTTGCCTGAAAGATTTGATATTAAATACCAAGACAAAGACGGTCAATTAAAGACTCCTGTTATGTTACACAGAGTAATATTTGGTTCAATGGAAAGATTCCATGGTATCTTAATTGAACACTATGCTGGTGCTTTCCCTACTTGGCTTGCTCCAACTCAAGTTAAAATTGTACCTATCAGCAACGATAAACACATCGACTTTGCTGAAAAAGTTTACAAAAAAATGCGTGATATGGGAATAAGAGTTGACCTTGACGACCGCTCTGAAAGTATGAATTACAAAATCAGAGAAGCTCTTCAAAATAAAAAAGTTCCTTACGTTGCAGTTATAGGTGATAAAGAAATTGAAGCCAATGCGGTTGCTATAAGAGCAAGAGGTATCGGTCAAGTCGGAACATTCGGCGTTGATGAATTTATCGAAAAAATCGAAAACGAAATTAAAACAAGAGCAAATAAATCTTTTGCTTCTAAAGATTAAGTTTTAAGATTAAGTTAAGAATAAGAAAAGAGCCAAAACCTAAAAGGTTTTGGCTCTTTTAAATAACTGATTTAAAATTATAAACAATTTAAAGATTAAAATTAACCCTTAACTTGACTCATAACTTCTTCGGCAAAGTTATCTTGACGTTTTTCAAGACCTTCACCCAAAACAAATCTGTCAAATTTAACAACTGATAATTTACCTTCAATGTATTGTTTTACTGATTGGCTTGGATCTTTAACAAACGGTTGTTCAAGTAAGCATTTTTCAGCCAAGATTTTGTGAAGTCTGCCTTCAACAATTTTTTCTCTGATATTTTCAGGCTTCTTTTGTAAATCTTCTTTGCCCATTTCAATTCTTTTTTCTTCTTCTCTAACATCAGCAGGAATATCTTCTGCCTTTAAAAATTCAGGAGCAGAAGAAGCTATATGTAAGCAAACATCTTTTGCAACTTCATCATCTTTCTTATCTGTTTCAACAAGAACACCTATTTTTCCGTTGTGAATATAAGTTTGAAGATTACCTTCATATCTTACAAATCTTCTGATAGTAATTTTTTCACCTATTTTAGCAATTTTTTCTTTCAAAATTTCTTCAACAGTTTTACCTTCAAAAGCCTCTTTCATAACATCATCAACAGTTGCAGGATTTTTTTCAGCAACAAGTTTTGCAATATCGTTTGCCAAAGTTACAAATTCATCATTTTTAGCAACGAAGTCAGTTTCACAGTTAACTTCAACCATTGCACCGGCATTACCGGAAATTGCAGAAGCAACTCTACCTTCAGCAGCGATTCTGCCCATTTTTTTATCAGCAGATGCAATACCCTTTTGTCTAAGTATTTCCATTGCTTTTTCCATATCACCATCAGCTTCTACTAATGCTTTTTTAGCATTCATCATGCCGGCACCTGTCTTATCACGAAGCTCTTTTACCATGGTAGCTTTAATTTCCATTGTTTCCTCCAATATTTAATAAATAAAAATAAACTTTAATTTTAATTTAAAAAGGGTTATACAATAATTTTAACCGATATTGTCAGCCACAAAATTATTCGACTGTATAACCCTTATAGTAATTTAATTACGCTTCAACCTTAGCATCTTCAGCTTTAACACCAGCATCTTCTGCCTTGATTTCTTCAACCTTAGCACCTTCAGCGGCTTTGTTTTCTCTAAGTTGTTTACCTTCCAAAACTGCATCAGCAAGTTTTGAAGCAATCAACTTAACTGAGCGAATTGCATCATCATTACCAGGAATAATGTAGTCAATTCCTTCAGGATCAGCGTTTGTATCAGCTAAACAAATAACAGGAATGTTTAATTTGTTAGCTTCTTTGATAGCGATTAATTCTTTTCTTTGGTCGATAACAAAGATTAATTCAGGCAAACCTTTCATTTCTTTAATACCACCCAAAGTTTTACTCAATTTAGCAACTTGACGTTGAATTTGAGCAACTTCTTTTTTAGGAAGCTTGTCAATATGACCGCTTTCGATAAACTCTTCGTATTCTTTCAATTTGTTAACTCTTCCACGAACAGTTTCAAAGTTAGTAAGCATTCCGCCTAACCATCTTTTATTGATGAAATAAGCACCTGCTCTTTTTGCTTCTTCAGCAACTACTTCAGCTGCTTGTTTTTTAGTACCTACAAAAAGGATATTTTTTCCTTTTGCAGCGTATTCTCTTACAACATCGTAAGCTTTATCAAGAAAACCAGTTGTTTTTCTTAAATCAATTACATAAATCCCATTTCTAGCACCATAAATATATGGTTTCATTTTTGGGTTCCAACGTTGTGTTTGGTGTCCGAAGTGTACACCTGCTTCTAAAAGTTCAATCATTGATGCTACCGGCATCTGTTTCTCCTTATCATTGGGGGCAAAAGGATTTGCACCCGCTATGTAATACCCGATTATACTGTTCCATTCTTTGAAAAAAGAACTAGGGCAAAGCCTATCGAGCCAGTGTAATCTCAAGAAACATGGTAACACAAACAAAAAATTTTACAAAAGCGTATTGAGATTTGTTAAATTTAAGTATTTTCTGGTTTTAGCCTTTTACAAATTTTATTTCGTCATTATCAACATCAACAATCAAATCATCTCCTCTGCCAAATTTTTGACTTAGCAATAATTTTGACAACGGATTTTCGACCAATTGTTGAATTACACGTTTCAATGGTCTTGCACCATAAACAGGATTAAACCCTCTGCGTGCAAGAAATTCTTTTGCTTCTTCAGTTATTTCAAGAACTATTTCTTTTTCACTTAATAGTTTTCTCAAATATTCAATTTGTATATCAACAATTAGTGATAATTGAGCTAAATTCAAAGATTTAAAGAAAGTTATTTCATCTATTCTATTCAAGAATTCAGGTTTAAAGTGATCTCTTAACGCTGTCATTACTTTGTCTTTTATAACATCAAAGTCCTCATTACCTTCCAAAGTTCCTTCAAGAATCGCATCAGAGGCAATATTACTTGTCATAATTATTACAGTATTTTTGAAATCAACAGTTCTACCTTTAGAATCAGTCAATCTTCCATCATCAAAGATTTGAAGCATGATATTAAACACGTCAGGGTGAGCCTTTTCTATTTCATCAAAAAGGACAACTGAATAAGGTTTTCTTCTTACTTTTTCTGTTAATTGACCGCCTTCTTCGTATCCGACATATCCCGGAGGAGCTCCGACAAGTCTTGCTACATTATGTTTCTCCATATATTCAGACATATCAATTCTTATCATCGCATCTTCATCATCAAACAAGAAATCGGCAAGAGCTTTTGCAAGTTCCGTTTTTCCAACACCTGTAGGACCAAGGAATAAAAATGTTCCAATTGGTCGTTTTGGATCTTTCAAGCCTGACCTTGCACGTCTTATTGCATCTGATACAACTTGGACAGCCTCATCTTGACCGACAACTCTTTTATGCAATTCATCTTCCAAGTGCATCAATTTCTGCATTTCGGTTTCGACAAGCTTTGTAACAGGAATACCTGTCCACTTGCTTACGACAGTAGCAATATCTTCTCCATCAATTTGCTCTTTTAAAAGCTGGTTTGATTTGCGTTCTGTTGATTGAATTGCCTCAAGTTTTTTATTCAATTCCATTAATTTTCCGTATTTCAATTCAGCAGCAGTTTGTAAGTCAGTATCTCTTTCTGCCTCTTCTATTTTGTGATTAACTTGTTCAATTTCTTCTTTCAAAGAAGCTTCCTCGGTAATAACATTTTTTTCTTTTTTCCACTGCTTTTTCAAAACATCAATTTTGCCTTCAAGCTCATCAATTTCTTTTGAAATATCAGCGATTTTACTCTCTGTATCTTTATCATTACCTTCAATTGCCATATCTTTTTTCAAAGCTTCACGTTCAATTTCAAGCTGAATTTTTTGTCTTTCCATAACATCAATTTCTTCCGGCATAGAATCTATTTCTATACGCAAAGAAGAAGCTGCTTCATCAATTAAATCTATTGCCTTATCAGGTAAAAATCTGTCAGTAATATATCTGTCAGAAAGTTTTGCAGCTTCAATTAAAGCAGAATCCAAAATTCTCACCCCATGGTGAACTTCATATTTTTCTTTCAGACCTCTTAAAATACTTATAGTATCTTCAACACTTGGCTCATCAATCATAACAGGTTGAAAACGTCTTTCTAAAGCAGGGTCTTTTTCAATATATTTTCTATATTCATTTATTGTAGTCGCACCGATAGTTCTAAGGACTCCACGGGCAAGCATAGGTTTTAAAAGATTACCTGCGTCCATTGAACCTTCATTTGCACCGGCACCGACAACAGTATGAATTTCATCAATAAACATCACTATTGCACCATTAGACGTTTCAACTTCTTTAAGTACTGCTTTAAGACGTTCTTCAAACTCACCTCTGTACTTTGCACCTGCAACCAAAGCTCCCATATCAAGAGAGATAAGTTTTACATTTTTCAAACTTTCAGGAACATCTCCCCTTACTATTCTTTGAGCTAAACCTTCGATAATTGCAGTTTTACCAACACCAGGTTCACCTATCAAACAAGGATTATTTTTTGTTCTTCTGTTCAAAACTTGGATTATACGGCGAACTTCTTCATCTCTGCCGATTACAGGGTCAAGCTTGCCTTTCCTTGCTAAATCAGTTAAATCTGTTGAATACTTTTCTAAAGCTTTATAATTATTTTCCGCATCTTTACTATCCACTTTTTTATTACCTCTTACTTTTTTCATAGCTTTTAAAACAGAGTTATCAGTAACGTTAAACTCTCTTAAAAGCTTTTGAATTTCTGTGTCTTGTAATCTTGTCATCGCAAGTAAAATATGTTCAATACTTATAAAATCGTCTTTTAATTCTGTTGCACAATCCGCAGCTTTATCAAAGAGATTATTTGTAGTTTGCGAAACATAAATTTGACTTGGATTTACCGGCCCTGAAACAGTCGGGTATTTTTTTATTGCAGAAACAACTTTTCCGATAAAGCCTTCGTTTAAAACTTTTAATTCTTTTAAATAATCGCCGGCAACGCCTTTTACATCTTTAATCATAGCCATTAATATATGTTCAGGCTGAAGCTCATTATTATTATAAGAATTCATCAAATTCTGTGCTGAAGCCAAAATTTCTTGAGAATAATTAGTAAACTTGTTAAAATCTTGCATATTTTTTCTCCGTTCACTTGTATCTATATTCTCAATATAATACTTTTTTTTCAAAAATCCGTAAAATTCATTTTTTATTAATAATTCTACAAGAAAATTTTAAATTTTTACGACATCAATTGTTTCATACTCTTTTAGGTAAGGCAAATGTTCAGGCAAAATCAATTCTCCCGGAAGTAAAATTGAAATACCGGGAGGGCATTCAGCAATAACTTCAGCCGAAATTCTTCCAATAGCCTCTGCCTTTTTCACAGTTTCTTTCTCAGCATAAAAAGCTTCTTGAAGACTCATTTTTATCTTAGGCGTTGTCATTGGCATATGCTTTACATTTTCAAGATAACAAATGTCAGTATAATTTCTATTAGAAATTTCGTCCAAGCAATCAGCAAGATAAACAAAATCAGAGCGTTTATTTCCTATATTTGAAAGAATTAAAACGCCGTTATCAGAAGCAGATTCAACTTCAATTTTAAAATCTATTTCCAAAATTGACTCAAGCCTTTTCCCTGAAAGCCCATCAGCCTTTATAAATATTTTTGTAATGTCTGTTTTATATCCAAAATCAGGCTTTAGTTGGTGAATATTTGGCATTTTATCAATTCTGCGTCTCAAATATTTTGCGTTTTTTATAGCACGATTAAGTTGTTTTTGTCCCTGCTCGCTTTGCAAATTAGCTCGTGAAGCATCAAGACTTGCAAGCAACATAATAGACGGACTTGTTGTGTGCAAAAGTTTTAAAGCTTTTTCAACTTTTTCAACGTCCAATTTTGAATTTTGAGAAATATGCAACATTGAACTTTGACTCATACTTCCACCAGTTTTGTGTAAAGAATGCAAAACCGCATCAGCACCAAGTTCAAGAGACGAAGTCGGGAAATGCTCATTAAATTTCCACAAACTGCCGTGGGCTTCGTCAACAATAAGAACAACATTATGTTTTCTACAAATTTCACTAATAGATTTTATATCAGAAACAACACCCTCATAAGTCGGATTTGTAATCCATACCATAGATATTTTTTCATCATTTTCTAAAGCTTCCTCAACACTATCAGGAGAAAGACTTCCCCAAATACCCCAATCTTCAAGCTTTTGAGGCATTAGCCAAACAGGTTCTGCTCCTGAAATTATCATGCCTGTCAAAACTGAGCGATGACAGTTTCTGTTAGTTAAAATCTTTTGACCTTTCTTTGTCAATCCCATAGCAATCGCTAAATTTCCAATCGTAGAACCGTTTAAAAGAAAGAAAGTTTTTTTAGCACCAAAAGCTACAGAAGCTAACTCTTGAGCTTCTTTTATCGGACCTGTTGCAGGGTGCAATGTACCCAAGTTATCAAATTCATCTGTTGTATCAAGTGCAAGAGCCTTTTTACCTATTAAATTTCTAAACTCAGGATAAACCCCACACCCTTTCGTATGTCCGGGAATATGGAATTGATACGTAGGATTAAGCGAAGCTTGCTTTAAAGCTTCTACAATCGGGGCTTTTATTTCTGTTTCTTTATTCAAATCAGTATTTTTGTTCAAATTCATTTCGGCAAAAATCCTTACAATATTTTCTACATAATATCATCTTTAAATCCAAAAAACTACAGGAATTTACTATGATTTCAAATTTGTTACATTTTAAAGAAAAAATTTACTTGCTCTATTTTAAATATTTTGTGAAATAATGAAAATAAAAGTATATTTTTAAGTTACGGGGGAATTGATATGTTAGATTATTCAAAGCTTTTTGATATTGCAAGAAATATATATGCACTTCCAACATATAATAACAAACTTGGAAGAGCTTTAATGCCTTTAAGATATTTCTTTGAACTAACATACAACTGCAACTTAAACTGTCCTTATTGCTATGTTGGAGAGGACAGAAAGAAGAATGAGTTGACAACAGAAGAATGGTTTAAAATTATAGACCAAATTCCTTGGTATTCTTTTGTAACTCTCGTTGGTGGAGAACCGCTTATAAGAAAAGATTTTATACAAATCTTGGAAAGAACAGCTAAAAAAACTTTTGGGAAATTAAATGTTGTTACTAATGGAATTTTGATTAACGAAGAAATTATTGATGCATTTTTAAGAACAAATATGATGCTACTATCTGTATCATTAGATGGTTTTGAAGGTACACATGATAAAAATCGTGGAAAAGACGGAATTTTTGATAAAGTTCTTTCAAATCTGGAGCTTTTAAACATTAAAAAAAATCCGATAAAAGGGAAAAATCACAACAAACCTATGGTTGATATAAAAACAATAGTTTTAGAAAACAATTTGGACGATATACCAAGACTATATGAACTTTGTACAGAAATGAAATTTGACTTTCTGTCTATATCGTTTTTAAGAAATAATAATTTAAAACAAAATTCAATATTGAGAGATACCTTGGGAGATGAATTTACCGTCAAAAAATATCCTATAAAGCCTTATTTTGATATGGAACATTTCAAAGAAGTTTATAAAAGACTTGAAGAACTTAGTAAAAAATCTAATGTAAAAATCAGATTTTCACCGAAATTTGAGAACTGCAAAAACCCTTTACAAAAAATTGAAGATTTTTTCAACTATCCTCAAGACAAACCTATACAAGACATTTACAAACCTTGTATGTACCCTTGTTCAAATATGATGATAAATCCTCAAGGTGATGCCTACCCTTGTCTTTCTGTCAAAATCGGGAATGTAAAAGAAAAGCCATTAAAAGAGGTTTTTAACATACCTAATTATTGTTGCTTTAGAAAAAATTTAAAATATTCAAAAGTTTTTGAAGCATGCCAGATGTGTTGCGAACTTCAACCGAAATAAAAAAAGTATGGCACTTGAAAAGTTTAATTTTTGCGATATAAAATTAATAGTAAAGGTTTACTATTATAATATAAATGAGGATATAAAATGGAATTTATCGTAATTTACTGCACAGTTCCCAACAAAAAAGAGGGAAAAGATATTGCAAAAGTTCTTGTAGAAGACGGACTTGCCGCTTGCGTAAACATTATTGACAAAATAGATTCCGTATTTTCTTGGGATAACGAAGTTTGCGAAGAACACGAAGCTATGCTTATGATTAAAACAAGAAAAATCTTCTTTGAACAAATTAGAGTAATAATAAAAAGAATGCACTCTTATAATATTCCTGAAATTATTGCACTTCCTGTTGTTGAAGCTGACGAAACTTATTTAAAATGGATAGCTCACGAAACAAGAGAATAAATTTTTTTATTTGATTATTAACGACTATTTTAGTGCTATAATACAGTCGTTATGGAGAAAGTTTTAGAAAAAGAACTTATCAATTATTTTAGAAGCCTCGGGCTTGATGTAAATTTACACACCAAAGCCAGAGGTCATCAAGGTTTCTTTTTAAAAAACAGAATAGATGTTTCCAGATATGCCGATGAAGAAAAAAAAGTTCCGACACTCTTACACGAGTTTGCACATTTTATAAACAGCAGACTTGAAGAAAAGATTGAAAAAACAGGCGGAAGTCTTGAAAGAATTTTCGACCTGAGTTCAGCCGAGCAAGAAACGCTGGAACCTAAAATTGCAAAAGAATTAATCTCTGTTACAAATTTTGTTGACGAAAGCTCAACATTTCCATCATTAACGCTTCACAGAGACAGAGTCAGACAAAGAATCAAACTTCTTGAAGCTGAAATAAAATCTTACTATCCTGATTTTATGCGGTCTAAAAGATTTAAAGAATTTGATAAATATATAAGAAAATCTAAAGCAAAATACTTGCTCAAATACGATATAGTAAAGCTTATTACACCATTTCTTCGCAGAGAAGAAGTCTATACTATAAAATCTATCGAAAAAGATTTTCCAGACATGCCAAAAACTTTTGTCGCTTATATCAGGCTGAAATCAGCACAACGTAAGCAGGCAAGAATTTCAAGAAAAATAAATAATTACAAAAAATACTACACAAAGCCCACAGAACTCTTTTCAAGATTTATTGAAGGACTTTACCTTGATACAGGAAAAACTGCTCAACTTGCACCTGTTTGCTACGAAAGATTCTGC
>JAGOIO010000114.1 GCA_017995595.1 bacterium
TTATTAATCCGTGCAGATTTAGGCGTAAATTACGCAGGAGAGCTTGTTGACAAATTAAGAAAACAAGATAAAATAAAGCCTTCTGATGTCAAAAATTATCTAAAAAATGAATTTATGACGACTTTAACAAATGCAGGTTCTACAAAGTTATCTTACAATGAAAATGAGTTAAATATATATTTTATAACAGGCGTAAATGGTGTCGGGAAAACGACATTAATAGGAAAACTCGCTTATAGATTTAAAAGCGAAGGTAAAAAAGTCCTTGTCGCAGCTGCGGATACATTCCGTGCAGCTGCCGAAGAACAACTAAATATTTGGTCGGTTAGAGCCGGAGCTGAAATAGTCCGCAGAGATAAAGCCGATCCTGCATCTGTAGTTTTTGAAGCTATTCAAAAAGCTAAAAGTGAAAATTTCGACGTTATTCTTGTTGATACTGCCGGACGACTTCAAAATAAATTTAATTTGATGGAAGAATTATCTAAAATAAAAATGGTCATAGATAAAAATGCCCCTGAAAATTTAAGAGAGTGTATGTTGGTTCTTGATGCAAACACAGGACAAAACGGACTTCAACAAGCAAAAGTATTTATGGACTCTGTAAATCTAACCTCAGTTGCTTTAACAAAGCTTGACGGTTCTGCTAAAGGAGCAATTGTTCTTTCTGTTGCAAAAGAATTAAAACTTCCTGTTAAACTAATAGGTGTCGGCGAGCAAATGACTGACTTAAAAGATTTTTCATCTGAAGATTTTGTAAACGCTCTTTTTGATTAATTTAATATTTTTATCTTTTTACCTGTCTTTTATTCATTTTTTCGCTTAAATGAAATGTCGCAAGATGAACCTTATATGAATTTGGAGAAATTGCAAAATAAACCTCTGCAACAGCTTTTTTAGGGTGTTCATCAGACAAAGATTTTCGTTTGTGAGTATGAATATCTATAATTGGAGACAAAGAACTTGGTGCCAGAATTGACTTGTCATCAACAACTTGGGTTACATAATTGCTTATTGGAGTTCCGTCCTCATTCTTAAACTGAATTATTGTATATAATGATCTTATAGGTCTATCAGTAGTATTTCGCAATTTCATCTGAAGTTTCAATTTATACTTTCTTGAAAATACATTATATGTAATTTTTCCGTCTATATATTGAAGATTAATATCATCTACTGTTATTACATGAGAGGTATAATACTCTCTAAACTTTCTTGCTCTAAATCTATACAAGTCGCCCAAGGCATAATTGCCCTTTGAATCAGCTTCTGCTGCAAGAGTTAATATAAAATTATAATAAATATCATAATTAATTATACTTGGCTCTCTTTTAAATACTTGTTGAAAATAATTATATGCCTCGGCAGAATTTGAAGCCATTAATAACAAAGCTAATTTATACTTTATAATTGGAGCATTTTCTAATTTATCAGCTTCTTTTAAAGTTTCAATCGCATCTTCACTATCCAAATTAGTTATATACTGTTCCGCAGAATAGACATAGGCTGATGCCATACTATCAACTACTGTCTTTTCTTCAGGAACATTCAATATTTTATAGTAAATCAATGATTTTTGATAAAAACTTATTGCACTCTCATAATCACCCTGACCATAATATGTATTACCTATAATTGCGTAAATATAAGCCTTTAAAGAAATAAGCGGATTGTATGGTCTTTCATCAATGTTATCCATCAATGTAGAAGCTTCTTCCAGTTTGTTTTCTCTTATATATAAAAGTGCAAGATTTTTATACGGTGTATAATCGTCAAAATTACGTTTAGCAATAGAAAGCTTATATTGAATTTCCGCATCATCAAAATCATTTATATATTCATACAACAATCCCAACTTAATATTTAGCAAATAGTCTTTCGGATTTTGCATAGCAAGATATTTGTCTTTTTCAATTAATACATTCACAACATAAGGATTAACATCTTTTTCGGGTGTATCTTGTGTCTTTACTAAATGATAAGCCCTAAATTGTGCAATAGCCATTAGAAAAATAACCGTCATAAAAGAAATTAATACGGCTAAACAAAAAGTTTTTATATATCCTGAAAAAGCGTGTCTATTCATTATCTTCCTGTATTGAAATTGATTCCAAACCCTTTAGATTTTCAAAGTTTTTATACAATGATTGAATTGTTTTCTTTGCGTGTACATCTATTATAGCAACTATTTTAGTAGAATTTTCCTTTTTGTCATTACGTTTCTTTGAAATTTCATGCATATAGTTGAAACTGTTGACAATAAAATTATGAATTTCCTCTGAATGTTCGTCCGCACAAGTCAAAACAATCTTTATTTTTTTGGTATTTTTAGCACTGTTAACAAGAACATCTCGCTCAAAGAATCTTATCAAAACTAAAACAATAACACTTAAAAGAGTTGCAATAACAGCAACATCAATCATTCCTGTTCCGCAAGCCATACCAATAGCCGCAACTATCCATAGTGTAGCCGCCGAAGTTAACCCTACAACATTAGTACCTTGTCGAAGAACCGTACCACCACCTATAAAACCAATACCAGTAAGAATTTGAGCTGAAATTCTCGCAGGATCACCGTGGCTTCCTATTACAGCAGCAGGAAATGCATATATTGAAAGAATTGTAAATACACAAGAACCCAAACATACAAGAATATTAGTCCTTAAACCCGCATATTTGTTTGTAAGCTCTCTTTCTAAACCTAATGCCGAACCCAAAATTACAGCAGCAACAATTCTTTCCATCATTAGTATATTAAAATCTAAACTGTGCATTCTTCCTCACTATTCCTACATATTTTATCTCAATTTACTTTTCGGATCTAATATATCTCTTATTGTATCACCGATTACGTTAAATGATAATACCGCAATAAAAATTAAAAATCCCGGAGTTAAAAGCCAAGGTCGATATAAAATATTTATATATTCTTGAGCCTCTTTCAACATATTACCCCAGCTTGCATCAGGTTGTTGAATTCCAAGTCCTAAAAAGCTCAATCCTGATTCGGCAAGTATATAAGAAGGAACACTCAATGTCATCGCAACAATTACATAACTTGTTGTTTGAGGCAAAATATGTTTTACGATAATTCTTAGCTTAGAAGCTCCGATTGCTTTTGCAGATTGAACATACTCTTCATTTTTGATAGATAAAACCATTCCTCTTACAACTCTTGCAAATCCCGCCCAACCGATAAGTGCAAGAATCAGAACAATTAGCATAAATCGTTGAATACTTGTCATTCCTGAAGGCAATATTGCCGCCAAAATTATTAAAAGATAAAAACTCGGAATTGACATTACCGCCTCTGCAACTCTCATCATTATATTATCAATTACTCCGCCGTAATAACCTGAAATTCCACCATACAAAAGCCCGATAGGAAATAAGACAAAAAGTGCTAAAAAGCCTATTGTCATCGAAATTCTTCCGCCAAACAATATTCGAGAAAATACATCTCGACCGTTTATGTCTGTACCAAGCAAATATAACCGTCCGCCTTGTCCTGTTCCTATAAAATGTATATTTGACGGTATTATTCCTAAAAATTTGTAACTTTGCCCTTTTACAAAAAATTTCAAGAAATATTTTTGGCTTCTATCTAACTTGTAATCGACTTGCATTGAATTCGTATCATAAGCCCTTTTATAATTATAAGTATATGGCAAAGATAAATGCCCCTTCTCATTTATAGTGAAAATTTGAGATGGAGGAGCATAAGACATTGACCTGTCAGAAAAATCTTTTGTATAAGGTGCAAGAAAATCAGCAAATAATAATGACAAATAAATTATAACAAGCACAATTAAAGCAACGAGTGCAAATTTATCTTTTACAAGTTCACTCAAAACAGATGTATTAAATTTTTTAATTTCTTCTGTCATAAATTAAGCCTTCACTCTTATCCTCGGGTCAGTTATTATCAGCAAAATATCAGCAATTAAATTACCTAAAATCAACATAACCGCACCCATCATAAGAGATGCCATTACAAGATTTATATCAGATTTTAAAACAGCTTCCAAAATTAATCGTCCAAGCCCCGGATATTGAAAAACGTATTCTGTTAAAGCTGCACCACTTAACAAGCCTGCAAATTCAAAGCCCAACATCGTAATCATAGGATTAACCGCATTTCTTAGTGCATGTTTATAAATCACTTTGAATTCACTTAGTCCCTTTGCTCTTGCAAATTTTACATAATCAGAGTCCAAAACATCAAGCAAATTGGCACGCATTTGTCTTTGTAATCCTGCAAGTGAAATAGTAAATAAAACGACAGTTGGCAAAATGAGATGATGAGTTAAATCTGCAATCTTACCCCAAAAACTCATATCATTAAAATCATAACTCGTTAATCCCCCGACAGGGAACCAGCCTGTTTTCACCGCAAAAATCAAAAGTAAAATAGCAAAGAAAAAGGAGGGAATTGCCATTCCAACACTTGTAAGCACAGTCAAACACCTATCAAGAGGAGTTTTCCACTTAACCGCAGCCAAAATTCCTAAAGGAACTCCCACGCTCCACGTTAAGAAAATTACAAGACCTGTTAAAAGTAATGTATTCGGGATTCTCTCTTTTAATTTTGTAGAAACTTTTTCACCTGTTGAACAGATTCCCATATCGCCATGGACAAAAGCTTTTGCCCAAAGAAAATATTGAACATATATAGGTTTATCCAATCCCAATCTCTGTGTCTCTTTTTGCAAAGTTTGTTTTGAAATTGAAGGATTTAATCTTAATTCTGCCAATGGATCAACAGGGCTTAATCTTATTATAAAAAAGCTTATCAACGATACCAAAATTAACAACGGTATCGTTTGCAATAATCTTTTAAAAATATAAAATAGAATTTGTTTCAATTAATATAGTCCTTTATTTAATATAAATTTCGTCTAAATTGTATGTTACACCTGCAAGCTCTGATGGATAAATATTTCCAAACTTCCGTCTCAAAGCAACAAGTCTCAATGGTGAATACAAATATATTATCGGTTTTTCCTTATAAATTATATTCTGATATTCATCATATAGCTTTTTCCTATCTTGATATTTTATTTTTAAAGAAGCCTCATCAAAAATCTTATCAATTTTTGCTTCCCAAGGCAATATATCATTCGTT
>JAGOIO010000115.1 GCA_017995595.1 bacterium
GAATAAAATAAATCTGCTGAATTAGGATTTATTTCACCTGCTTTTTTGAAAGCTTCAACCGCTTGAGGATATTCTTCTGCTTGAGTGTAGGCAATACCTAAATTGTAGTGTGTTGCAAAAATTGTGTCATCTAAATCTATGCTTGATTTTAATCGACTAATAGCTGTTTCATAGTCTCCGCTGTCTAATGCGGCTTTTGCCTTATTGTTCAATTCTTGTACTGCAAAATTGTTTACACACCCTGTTGTAAATGCTGATACAAACATTATTAACGTAAGTAAAAATATTTTTTTAAACATATTAAATCCTCCTTGGGAATAAAAAAATTATTGAGTGCTGATAAAATAATAATATTGGAGTTTTATAATTTTTTAAATTGTACACTCTTGTAAAAATAAGTTTATAATAAAGTTAAATATTTAGCAATATTTTATGATTTAAGTTACAATGAATCATATATAAAAAGGAGAATTATATGTCTGACGATAAAGTTGTAAGTTTAGGTGCGGCAAAGAAGATAAAAAAAGAACATGAAGAATGCGTTGAGCATGAAGAAAATGGTCAAGGCGAAGAGCCGGTCTATTGCAGTTTTTGTAATCGTCCAAATACTGAAGTCGTAAAAATGGTACAAGGTCCCGGTGTAAATATTTGTTCAGAATGTACCATGATAGCTGTTCAGTACCTAATTCTCAATGACAGAATGCCGTCTGCCGAGGCTCAAATGATTTTAGATGCGTTTTGGGGGAAATGCAGAAGATGACTGACAAAACTGTCCAGTTAAATAAAATACAAATTAAAGCGGAAATTCTTACGGTTATTTCTAAGCTTCAGTCTGCACCGAAAAATCCAAATGTCGGTGAAATTACTGCGATTTTGGCTGTTCAAGAAGATAAAGCTTCTATGCTTGAAATCTTGATGAAAGAATTTGTTAAGGCGAATGAGCAAAAAGCGATTGTAATTTCTTTTTTAATGAGTACATTTTGTGAAAAAGAAAGAGTTGAAGAAAAACTTTGGGATTTACTCAAAAATCCAAATATTGCTGATGTAACAAAATCTTTTGCTTTAAATTTGTTAAAAGAGCTTGGTAATAAAATTGATTATGATAGCTTAACAGATTATTTTTCAAATCCTGACGAAGTTATTGATGCCGATACTCAAAAATTACTACATACGGCAATCGTTAATCCCGAAGCTCAAATTGATTTTATGGATTTTATAAAATCGCTTTCTGACAAGGATAAAGAGGTTTTAATTAATTCTTTGGGTGAAGATTACTCCTCTGATGCACTTGCAAATATTTTAAATCCTTTGTTTTTGTATTCTCCTGAGTCTTATATTGGAAATCTTGCCATAGAAATTCTCGGCGATACAAAATCTCAACTTGCTTTGCATACGCTTTTAGAAGCAAAAGATTTTGTCAAAGACGAAAAAACTATTTCTTTGATAAAAAAAAGTATTTCAAAATTAAAGCTTGCCGGTGTAAGGCAGGATAATGCAATAGATTTTTATACAGATATTTTGTCTGAATCAAGACCTTATAAGTCATACATTAGTTATCCTGACGGGCATGGAAATCAGGCATTGATGTTTTCTAGGGAAAGAGAGAATGGGACAATTCAATTTGTAGCTATTGTTATTGCTGATACAGTCGGAATAGTTGATTGTTTTGGGTTTAATGATATTACTAAAACTGAATTTGAGAGAATTATTGACAGATTTTATGCTGATGATGAAAGAATTTTTATAAATCACAATGCTTTGAGAACATTGTTAAACGGTGCAGAAAAGCTTACGCATTCGCTTGGGAGACAAGTTCCTTATGAATATATTTGTTGGAAGCCTCTCTTCCTTGACGTTCCGTCTGAGCCTGTTCCTTTTGATATGATTTTGAATATGAATTTTAAAAGCAAGAAAAATTCAGAAGATGATATGCAAGATATTTATAATTTTGATTTCGTACAAAGATGGTTTTTTGATGTTGATGAAAATATAAATTTCAAAAATGTTATTGATTATTTGAATGCAAAGATTTTTGAAAATGATTTTTCTATTGATTTTGATTTTATAGTAAAAGATAATTTGTCAAAAGTCTTTGATAAAGACGAAAAAGAAATTTTTTCTGAAAGAATATTGATGTCTGCTTATTTGAAATATCTCGCAGGAGAAAAAGACAGTGCATTAAAGTTATATTCTCTCTACTCAGATGAAGAGTATAAATCTCAATTATATTTGAATATTTTGAGAAAAAGTATATATGAATATTATGTTGGGAAAAAGTTTAGAGAATCAGATGTAAAAAAAGCAGAAAATATTTTTGTAAAGAAAAATAATCCTACAATGCGAGTTCTTAATACAGAACAAATAGCTAAAACAATAAAGATTATAGAAAGCTTGTGGGTAAATGGATAAAATTATGGCACTAGATGTAGGTACAAAACGAATTGGTGTATCCTTGAGTGATTTTCTTCATATAACCGCAAACGGGCATGGTCTTGTAGAAAGAGAACCTGAAGCTGATGCTATTGAAAAAATAAAAAAAATTGCAAAAGAAAATCATGTAAAAATAATAGTTGTCGGAAAGCCTTTAAATATGGACGGAACACAAGGCGGGCAGGCTGATGATTGTATAGGATTTGCAAAGAATTTTGAAACTGATTTTGATGTAGTCATGGAAGATGAAAGGCTTACATCTTCAGAAGCAGAGGCAAATTTAAGAGCAAAAAAAATAGACTTTAGAAAAAATAAAGGATTGGTTGATATTGAGAGTGCTTGTATTATACTGGAACAATATCTTTCACGAAAAAAATAATTGTGGTTTAATATAATAAGGTTACAAATAAAGAAAGAGGATAAAATGCCAAACGAAGAAGAATTAAAAGAAAACGAAGAAAGACAATTAATTGAGACCGTTGATGAGGACGGAAATATAATTAATTTCGAACTATTTGACATTGTAGAATTTGAAGAAAAAGAATACGCACTACTATTGCCTGCTGACGAAAAAGAAAATGATGAAACTGATGAAATCGTTCTTATGCGTTTGCTAAAAGAAGGCGATGATTATACTTTTGAAGCGATTGATGATGATGAAGAATTTGATAAGGTTTCTTCATATATTGAATCAATCGAAAATGAAGATGAAGAAGAGGAAGAAGAAGAGTAGTTTCTTCAATAGATTTCGGTTTGTTTGAGTACAAACAAGGTGAATTATGTTTGAAAAATTTACAGAAAATGCAATTAATGTTGTAACAGAGGCTCAAAATCTTGCTAAAACAATGAATAATGCCTATGTTCAGCCCGAACATTTGTTGCTTGCTATTGTTAAGTTGTCAAAAGGCATTCCATTAAAACTGTTTAGAATGTATAACGTGGAATATGACAAGCTTCAAAAAGTCGTTGAAGAAAAATTGAAGTTTGAAAAAGCCGACAAACCACTTGAAGTTGTGCCGTTTAGCGACTCATTTAAAACTCTGTTGAAAAAGACTTTGGATTTTGCAAATAATTCAGGTAATGACTATGTACTTTTTGAAAATCTTTTTCTTTCCGTTTTATATGATACAAATTCTTATAATATAAGGATTTTAAAGAGTTTTAATTTCAATTTCGATAATTCAAAAACGATATTGAAAAAACTTGTTCAAAAGAAAACTAAGAAAATGCAACACCCTGAATCAGAGGATTCCGGCGATAACGGTAGCTCATCGTTTTCTGCGGATTGTCTTTTTGAGGACGAAGGCGTTTCTAAAATATTTGAGAATGCAGTTTCAAAACTTTCAGCTTCAAATTATGAAATCTTGGGTACTGAACAAATTTTATCCTCAATTTTGGACGATTCAAATTCTGATTTAAGTAAAATTTTAGAAAAATGCGGGCTTACCTCTGAAAAATTTGAAGAAATGCTTGCAAAACAATCTTCAAGAAAATCAGAGTATGACGGAAAGCAGATAATCTTTACGCCAAATGCATTTGTCGCTATGAATACTGCACTTCAAGTAGCAAAAGAACTTGGAGCTTCTGATGTGAAGCCTGAACACCTTATATTGGGAATTTTGAAAACTCAAAAAGGTGTTGCTTTTGATGTTTTAAAACAGATTCATGTTGATACCGAAGAATTAGAAACAGAGATAATAAAGCCTATTGAAAAAGAAATGCCTGAAGCTCTTACTATTCTGAAACTTGCAAGGCAAGAGGCAAGACGTTTAGGTCGAAATGAAATTGGTACTGAAATGATTTTGCTTGGAATAATTAACGAAGGCATGGGTATCGGGTTTAAAGTCTTGAATGAATTGGATATAAACATAAGAGATACAAGGCAAACTGTTGAAAATATTCTTGGATTTGGTAATGAGTATTATGATACAGAAGTTGTTTTTACAAAACGTGCAAAACGAGTGCTGGAGACAGCTTGGCAAACTGCAAAAAAATATCATAAATCAGGAATTTTTTCCGAACATTTGTTATATGCAATAACAAAAGAACCTCAATGTGTTGCGATGAAAGCTTTGGAACGACTTGGTGCAGATGTCGTTGAAATTAAGCAAGGAATTTTAAAAGAAATAGAGGGTTCGTAAACTGTCAAAATAAGATAATTTACAGTAAATTATGAGAAATGAAATTGAAAAATTTTTAATTCAACATAAATTAGCGGTAAAGGAAAATACTCTTTTGGTGGGCTTTTCCGGCGGGTGTGATTCACTTTGTCTGCTGGATAATTTGAATTGTTTACGCCACAAATATGGTTTTAATCTTGTTGCAATTCATTTGAATCATAATTGGCGAGGAGAAGAATCTAAAAGAGATGAAGTTAATTGCCAAAATTTCTGTGAGAAAAATGATATAGAGTTTGTTTCTGAATGTCTTAACGGTGATGAGCCAAAAACAGAAACTTTTGCCAGAGATGCAAGATATGATTTTTTTGTAAGAACTGCAAAAAAATATCAAAATAGTTCAATTTTTACGGCACATACTCGTACTGATAATGCTGAAACTCTTGTCTATCGTATTATAAAAGGCACAGGGATAAACGGTTTGCGAGGAATTCTACCTGCAAGTATGCGTGAGGGTGTTGCACTTTACAGACCACTATTGAAAATTTCACGTGAAGAGACAGAA
>JAGOIO010000116.1 GCA_017995595.1 bacterium
TAAACGTATCTGCGTTAGCAAGATTTGCAAAAATAGCACCTCCAATGATTGCAAATGCGATAGTAAAAGAATTAAATATAAAAGATTGTGAAATAACAGTTGTCGGTGGTTTTATCAATTTTAAACTTGGAAAAACTTACCTTGAAAATACAATAGCTGAAGTTTTTGATAAAAAGCTTAATTTTGCAAAACCTGATAATAAGAATCCTGAAAAAATTATTTTAGAATATGTTTCAGCAAACCCTACAGGACCTTTCCATATAGGACATGGACGTTGGGCTGCGATGGGAAGTGCTTTGGCAAACCTTTTAAAATTCGGGGGGAATGACGTATTTCAAGAATTTTATATTAATGATGCAGGCTCTCAAATTGATAAGCTTGGAAAATCATTAAAAATAAGAGTTCAACAAGAATTGGGAGAAAAAGTTGATTTTCCTACAGACGAAGTTGAAAGAAAAAATTATTATGCAGGGGAATATTTAATTCCTATTGCAAAAAAATATTTAAGCGAAGGCAACAAATCATTAGAAGTAAAAGACCTTGCAAACTATGCAAAAGTTGAAATGGAAAGACTTCAACAAGAATTATTAAAAGATTTCAGAGTACATTTTGATAAATTTTATTCAGAACTTGATTTACACAAAAGCGGAAAAGTTCAAAAATGTGTTGACAAGCTTCATGAAATGGGGAAAATGTATGAAAAAGACGGTGCAACATGGTTTAAATCTTCAGAATATGGTGATGACCAAGACCGTGTAATAAAAAAAGCTGATGGAGCAAATACTTATCTTACAGCTGATATAGCCTACCACTTGGATAAATTACAACGAGGTTTTGACAGAATGATAAACATTTGGGGTGCTGACCACCATGGCTATGTAGCCAGAGTAAAAGCATCTATTGAAGCCTTAGGCTATGACCCTAATAAACTTGAAGTTTTATTGGGACAACTCGTTAATCTTGTTATTAACGGAGAAGAAGTAAGAATGGGTAAACGTAAAAATATGGTTACTCTTGATGAGCTTATAGAAGATGTTGGCGTTGATGCTACAAGATATTGGATGATAATGAGAAGCATAGATAATACACTCGATTTTGATATTGAACTTGCTAAAAAATCATCTGATGATAACCCCGTATTTTATGTTCAATATGCACATGCTAGAGCTTGCTCAATATTAAGAAATGCAGTAAGCGAAAAAACTAATAATGAAACAGGTGAAATTTCGCCTGCACCTATGAGTGAAAAAGAATTAAATGATTTAATTGATAATTATTCTAAAGAACTTTTAGCTCCAATCTTTAACGAGGAAAAATCTCTTAAAAATGAAAGAAAACTAATTCTTAAATTAGAAGAATACAAGTCGTTAATTAATTTTGCAATAGAACATAGAGCAGTTTACACACTTTGCAGATATTTACAAGAACTTTCGGCTGATTTTCACTCTTTCTACACAGTATCAAGAGTAATTACAGAAGATAAAGAAATGATGAAAGCCCGTTTAGCACTTGTAATCGCAACAAAGACAGTTCTTGAAAGTGCTATGAATATAATTGGTGTTACAGCACCTGAAAGAATGTAATACTAAAATATATTCGTGATAAAATAAAATTATAAATAAATAGGATATGAGGGAGTAGAAATTGAAAGAACAATATTTTCCGCAAGAAATTGAGAAGAAATGGCAAGGCGACTGGGAAGCAAGAGATGTTTTCCATACCCCTGACGAAAGCGACAAACCAAAGTATTTTGCACTTTCTATGTTTCCATACCCATCTGGAAAGCTTCACATGGGACATGTTAGAAACTATACAATTACAGATGTAATTGCAAGATTTAAAAAAGCTCAAGGATTTAATGTACTTCACCCAATCGGTTGGGATAGTTTTGGACTACCTGCAGAAAATGCAGCAATGAAGCACGGTGCTAATCCTGCACAATGGACAAAAGATAATATTGCGTATATGACAAAACAACTAAAAATGCTTGGATTATCTTATGACTGGGATAGAGAAGTTACAACATGCTTACCAGAATATTATAAATGGACACAATGGTTATTCCTACAATTTTATAAACGTGGCTTGGCATACAAGAAAGAAGCCGCAGTTAATTGGTGTGATGAATGTGCAACAGTTCTAGCAAACGAGCAAGTTATCGATGGTAAGTGCTGGAGATGCGATAGCGTTGTTAAGAAAAAATATTTATCACAATGGTTTTTAAAGATTACTGATTACGCAGACGTATTACTAAAAGATTTGGATAAACTTGAAGGTTGGGGCGATAATGTAAAAACTATGCAAGCTAACTGGATTGGAAAATCTACAGGTGCAATTTTTAAATTTAAAGTAGTTGATGCTCCAAATGGTGCAGAGATGGAAGTTCCTGTTTATACAACAAGACCAGATACAGTTCATGGAATAACTTACCTTGTTGTTGCTCCTGAATACAAAGATATTGAAGCTCTTACAACAAGTGAGAATACGTCAAAGGTTGAAGAATATAGAGAAAACGCACGTAAAATGTCAGAAATTGAGCGTTTATCAAGCGAAAGACCCAAAACAGGTGTTCCTCTTGGAACTCACTGCTTAAATCCATTTACAGGCGAAACATTCCCTCTTTGGACTGCGGATTACGCACTGGCTGAATATGGCACAGGTGCTGTTATGGCAGTTCCAACGCATGATGACAGAGACTTTGCCTTTGCTAAAAAATATAATTTACCATTAAAAGTTGTTATCACACCAAAAGACAAACAATTAAATCCGTCAGAAATGGAATGTGCATACACAGAACCGGGTTTACTTGTTAATTCTAACGAATTTAATGGAATGGAAAATACAAAAGCTAAAAAATCAATTACTCAGAAAGCTGTTGACGGCGGGTTTGGAGAATTTAAGACTCAATTCAGACTTAGAGATTGGTTAATTTCTCGTCAAAGATATTGGGGAGCTCCAATTCCAGTTGTTTATTGCGATAAATGCGGAGTGCAACCTGTTCCTGAAAATGAATTACCGGTTATGCTACCGGAAGACGTTGATTTCTCAGTTGTAGGGAAATCACCGATTACAACATCAAAGTCATTTGCAAATGCAAAATGTCCTGTTTGTGGTGGCCCTGCTCACAGAGAAACTGATACAATGGATACATTTATTTGCTCTAGCTGGTACTATTTGAGATATGCTGATGCAAGAAACGCAGATAAGCCTTTCGATAAAAAACTTGTTAACCACTGGTTGCCTGTTGATCAGTATGTCGGAGGAATTGAACATGCAATTCTTCACTTGCTTTACTCAAGATTTTTTACAAAAGCATTAAAAGATATGGGGTTACTTGACTTTGATGAACCGTTTAAGAATTTGTTAACTCAAGGTATGGTTCTTAAAGATGGTTCTAAGATGTCAAAATCAAAAGGAAATACAGTTGACCCTGATGAGATATTTGAAAACTACGGTGCAGATACCGCTAGATTATTTATACTTTCAGATTCACCTCCAGCTCGTGATTTTGACTGGTCCGATGCCGGTGTTGAAGGTTGTTATAAGTTTTTAAATAAAGTTTGGAGACTTGTTGCAAACAACCAAGAAAATATAAAATTGGATTATGAAATAAAAACTAACCTGCCAAAAGTCGATGACGATTTAGTTAGAATAGTTCACATGGCAATAAAAGGAATTACAAATGATATCGAAAACGAATATCAGTTTAATACAGTAATTTCAAAATACAGAGAACTTACAAATGCTATTTCAGATTGGGTTAGCAATAAAAAAGACTTTAGTGAAGATGATAAAAATGTATTCAGCTTTGCAGTTTTATCATTAATGAAATTGATGTCTCCGGTTGCAGTTCACATGACCGAAGAAATTTGGCATGAACTTGGAGCAAAAACATCAATTCACGACGAGCCATGGTGTAAATATGACGAAAATCTTGCAAAAGCAAGCTCAATTACACTAATAATACAAGTCAACGGTAAAGTGAGAGATAAGATTGAAGTTGATGAAAGTCTTTCTCAAGATGAACTTAAAGAAATTGCAATGAAGAGCGATAAGGTTAAGTCATTTACTGAAGGTAAAACTGTTGTAAAAACGATTGTTGTACCTAAAAAGCTTGTAAATATCGTTGTAAAATAGATACTTTTAGGCAATTTATCGAGCAATTCTCAAATTGAGAGTTGCTCTTTTTTTATAAATAGGACTAAAATATTACCCAAATGGAGTTATAAAAAAAACTATTTTGTTGTATTGTATAAAAAACAGGAGGGATAAAAAATGAACTGGAAAAATTTTACAATTATAGGACTAATTTTCATTATACCAATGCTTGCTTATGCGATTTTATCAAGAAGCGATATGTCAATAGCAAGTAAAACTACTTCAACAAAAAAAGCACAAATTATAAAATTCACATCTACAATGTGCCTGGATTGTCAAAAGATTAACGGTGTAATGAAGCAGGTTTACCCGACATACAGTAATAAAATCACTTTAATAGAAATTCCGGTACAAACAGATACACCATATAATAAACAAATGATTCAAAAATATAATGTAACACTTGTACCGACATTGGTATTTATAAATTCAAACGGTAAAAAAATTGCAAGAACTGAAGGATATCTTGATAAAAATCAACTTACTAAATATATGAAAGAACTTGTAAATGAATAATTTAACCCAACTTTTTACAATAACAAACGGAGTTTCACATATCCATATAATGCTTCTTCTTGTATCATTTTTAGGAGGTTTAGTAGCATCAATATCACCTTGCTCACTAGCGATGTTACCAATTATAATAGGATATGTTGGTGGATATTCAAAAAATTCACCGATTAAAACACTAATACAAATGTTATTTTTTGTATTCGGCTCTTCCATCGTTTTTGCAATTATTGGTATAATTTGTGCAATCACAGGCAAAGTTTTTGTTTCAGTTGCACCTGCATATTTTATATTATTCTTAGCATCATTATTAATGGTAATGGGTCTTAATGTTATGGGTATTTTGGAACTTAATATCCCTGTCATAATAAAACAGATGCCACAAAGTTCAGGTCGAAATATGTATTTTTATCCAATTTTGATTGGAGCTATATTTGCAC
>JAGOIO010000117.1 GCA_017995595.1 bacterium
ATACAGAGTTTCGGGCATTGGACGATGTTTCTCTAACTGTTGAGAATGGTGAATTCGTATCAATAATGGGAGCTTCAGGTTCAGGCAAGTCAACTTTTATGAATATGCTTGGCTGTCTTGATAAACCGACTTCCGGAAGCTATTATTTAGACGGAATAGATGTTATGAAACTTGATTCAGATGAGCTTTCGGAAATTAGAAATTTGAAATTAGGTTTTGTCTTTCAGGGCTTTAATCTTATTTCAAGGACTTCGGCATTAGAAAATGTTGAAATGCCGATGATTTATAAAGGTGTACCGCCAGAAGAGAGATTAGAACGAGCTAAAGAAGCATTAAAAACTGTAGGTCTTGAACATAGAATGGAGCATTATCCCAATCAAATGTCAGGCGGTCAGCAACAGAGAGTTGCGATAGCAAGAGCAATAGTAAACGATGCACCGATTATATTCGCAGATGAACCTACTGGAAATCTTGATACAAAAACAAGTATTGAGGTTATGAATTTTTTTGTGAAATTAAACGAGGAAGCTCATAAAACAATTGTTTTAGTTACACATGAGCCTGATATTGCTGCCTTTAGTAAACGTATTGTGAAATTTATGGACGGTAAAATTATTTCTGATACAATAAATCAGAAATAAGATTATCTGTCTTTTACATAAAAATCGCTTCCTGTAAGAGCTTCATAAAGCTGGTCTCTTGCAAAAATCTGCATCATATAATGCCCTGCCTGATGCAAGACAACGTAATCAGTTACATAGTAATATTCGTCCAAGTGAACTTTATGGTCTATTCCATAGACTAAATCTGTGAGCATATTTCCAGGGTCATTGTATTTGTATATTTGTATTCTGACTCTGTCTGCAACGATAGGTTTTTCAGAAATAAATATAAAATAAATTTTTTGTCCTGTATAAAAATTCCTTGAATAATTTAAAATAGTTTCTTTTGTTATGGGCGAGTCATTAAATAATAAAGTCGTAATCGGTCGTTTACAACTGGTACAAATAAGGCTTGTACCAATAAGAAATGTCGCTATTGCAAAAATTAAAAATATTTTTTTAAACATAGGTTTGTATTATTTTAAACTGTCTATTTTTGTTATAACTGTTTTCTTTAAATTAGGATTTTTTTCATAAACAAGGTATTTTCTGTAATTTTCAAGAGCTTTTGCTCTGTTACCTTGTGTTTCATAAGCTAATCCTAAAGCATAATATGCGTAAGAATTTTTTGGATTAAGAGCTGTTACTTTGTTAAAACTATAGATGCAATTGTTATAGTTTCCGTTTTCAACGTGAATAAGTCCCATGTTAAACCAAGCATCTGCATTTTTAGGATTTATTTTTATCGCTTTTTGGTAGTATGTCATCGCAACTTTTGAATTCTTTTGCAATTTATACAAATTCCCGATTTTTAAATTAGTTGCGGAATCATAAGGTCTTATTTGAAGAGCCTTTTTGTATTTTAAAATTGCGGCATTATAATTTTTTTTAGTATAAAGAGCATCACCTTGTTTAACAAAAATAGATGCATTTTGAGCAGGTCTTATTTCTGTTGGCGGAGTTGGAATATTCAATCTCGGTTGAGAGATTGTTGGCAAAGTTTTATTTACTGAAGTTGTTGTATTCTTTTCCTGAGGTTTTAGCTGTAACTCTTTTGTCGGATTTTCTTTAGCTTCTTTATTTGCAGTTATCTCAATGTCTTTAGCTTCTTCATCGTCTCTGTCAACTTCTTCTAAAGCTTTTGTAAGTTCAGATTTTTGAGGCGTACTTTTATCAACTTTTTGATTAGAAGAACTTTCGGCTTCTACTGTTTTCTTTGGCGTAACTTTATAAGCTTTATTTGCAGGGTCTAACTTAGAGGCTTTTGCATAATTTTCGCTTGCTTTTGATGGCATGTGAACTTTTTCGTAAGTCTTTCCTAGAGCATAATATCCGTAAGCTGAATTTGAATCATATTTTACGGCTTCTGTATATTCATCTAGTGCTTTTTCGTAGTCCATTTTATCGAAATCATTGTCGCCTTCACTAATTAAAGCACTTGCAATATTCTGTTTTAATACTGCATTTGAATTTTTACTTAGGACATCTTTGTATAGAGCAATAGCTCCTGCATAATCTTTTGTTGCGTGTAATACAAGTGCTTTGTTTGCTTTTACATCAATATCGTTAGGATTAGTTTGCAAAATTTCATTATAGTATTTTAGAGCATTTGTATAATCTGTTTTTGTATGATAACAGGTTGCAAGTTCTTTTTTTACGTCTAAATTTGTATTATCTTTTTGTATTGATTTTTCAAAGTTTAAAATTGCTAAATCCAAGTTATCATTTCTTTTGTATAAAGTTGCAAGATTGGCATAGGCATTAGCATTTTCAGGATAAGCTTTGATGTACATTTTATATTGTTCAATAGCAAGCTCATCTTTATTCATATCAGCAAGAAGGTTTGCAAAATCAAATCTTAACGCATTAAAATCAGGTTTTAATTTGAAAGTGTTTTCAAATTCTTGGAAAGCTAAATCATTTTCGTTTAACTGTTGATAAGATAACGCCAAGTTTGCGTGAGCATAAACATCATCAGGATCAAGTAGTATTGATTTTTTAAGAATTTCGACTGCTGATTGATATTTACCGGACTTAAATAAGGCTAGTCCGTAATTTGCAAAATCTTTGAAGTCATCAGGACTTTTTTGGTAAATATAGTCGAAGGCATCGCAAGCTTTGTCTATCTGATTATCTTTCAAAAGTGCGTTAGCAAGGCTTCCACGAGCATCTAAGTGATCAGGATAAGAATTTAAAAATTTATTATAGCAATCAATTGCATCTTTATAGTTACCCATAATGTATTGAACATTTGCAATATTTAAGTAGTTGTATTTGTAATCCGGGAAAATTTCCATCGCTTGCAGGTAAGAATTGTAAGCATTTTTATAATCGCCTGTATTTTGTAAAATATTACCTATACTAATATAAATAAATGCATCGTTTGGTCTTAACTGAATAGCTTTTTTATAAGCACCTAAGGCATTGTTCCAATCAGCTGTATCGGTATAAAGTCCGCCAAGCTTTGTGTAAAGCATTGCATCATCGCCACTTTGGTCGATAGCTTTTCTAATTAGTGTTATTGCGTCAACGTAGTTATGTTGTAGCTCTAATGCACAAGATTTTTCGTACAGTTCGTGAGCAGATTTTGTCATTTTCGCTTGAACTTGTCCTGCTGACAAAGCTAAAACCAAAGCTATTGCTATTGAAAAACTCTTCTTATTAATTGTCCTGCCTCCCGCATAAATCCCATAAACCACGAATATTTTATCAAAAAAGATTACAAGGTGCAAACAATATAAATATTTGTAAAATCAAAATAACGTGCCAATGCTATTCAAATGTTGCAAACTTAATAAAAAGTGGTATAATAGATATGTTTATATAACAAAAGGAGCAAAATGACAAAATCCGCATTTACATTGGCAGAAGTATTGATTACGCTTGGCATTATTGGTATTGTTGCCTCTTTGACTATTCCGACACTTATGGCAAAGAACCAGAAAAATGAGGCTTATACGGCTTTGCAAAAGGCATTGTCTGTAATTTCCTCTGCAACAGCACAAATGCGAGAAGATAACGGTGGTAGTATGGCTGATATTGCAACTGATGCTTCGGGGTTTGCTGATGCCTTAAAACCATATTTGCATGTTATAAAGTCTTGTACAGATACTTCCGATTGTTACTTAGAGTCAACTGATACAATAAAGGCTTTGACCGGGCAAACTTTTGCACGCTCAACTGAGATGATTTCTGAGTATCCAAAAATAGTTACTTCTGACGGATTTGTTTTTATAATGGGACAAGTCTTTTCTCAGTGTGATGCAATTTTTTATAAGCAGAATGGAGAAAATCAATATTGTACGAACCTCTATGTAGATACTAATGGAAAGAAAAAGCCAAATACTGTTGGTAAAGATCTTTTTTCTATTTCTATAAACAAGTACAATACAACGCCATATCTCGATATGCACGGTTCATTCACGACACCTGAATCTTCAATAGCAGCCATGTGTAATATGTCATCTCCTGGAGAATGGGCAGGTGCAGTGTGTGCCTATAAGGCAATAATGGACGGTGGAATTAAGTATTACTAAAATACAAAAGCCAATACCATAAGTAATATCGCTCCGATTTGCATTGCTGTACCAATATGCTTTGATAGCTTGTTGCTGTCATATTTGCTGGCACTTTTTTGAGCTTTGTATGCACTTGATATTCGTTCAAGTCTTGTTTGCACATCGTCATTATCAAATATTGTGCCGAACATTGCACTTTCAAGTCTTGAAATTCTGTTATAAAGTGTATCGTTTGCGTAACTTCTTTGTAATACGCTCTTTTCTATAGATGCAAGCTTTACATTCTTTGGTGCTTCTTGAGTTGTATCATCTTGTGAATTTGAATAATTATCATCTAAATTGTTTGAAGAATAGTTTCTATTAAAGAATTTTGGTGATGGTTGGATTAGATTGTTTGGTGTTTGCATTGGAAAATCTGAATTGAAATCTGTAGTATTATCACTATCATTATTAGAACTCTTGTTGTAGTTATTACTGTCTGCACCATAGTAAGAATAGCTGTCTGTCGTATAATCATCATCATTTTGTTGTCTAAGGTTTGGCTTAATTGCAGTTTGTAGCCTTTCAACTCTTTCATTTAATGAATCAGAGTATGTCTTTTTAAAAACATTTTTTTCGAGATTAGAAAGTCTTTGATTTACATCAAGTCCTTTAAATTCTTTGTTAAAAATTTTGTCTTCAAGTGAATTAACGCTTGGATAGTCAACACTTTTATCCTCTTTGGGCAAGTCTTCTTTTATGTAATCGTCTTCTGTTTCGAATGTATCTCGCTTGGGTGTGATTTCGTGTCCCATAAGGTCGCCGTTTACGTCAGTTGAAAGCTTCTTTATTCGGTTTGAAATTTCGCCAGTTAAGGTCTTTCCATAAATTGCATTTTCAAGCCTCTCCAGTCTTTGTGAATCGGTTTGATTTTCGTATTTTAATCCCAAAACTGATTTTTCCATTTGAGATATTATCCCTGCAAATTGGCTTTGTGCAAGA